>WTGT01000197.1 GCA_011523445.1 Paracoccaceae bacterium | reverse complement strand
GCAGGACCTCCACTAGTTTATGCCGCTACCAAGGAAATTGTTCGGGAAGCTGAAAATCTCAGGTTTCAGGATGCCCTCAACCGAATTACCAAACGACAACTTGTTACCGTGGACAAGTTGTATTCAAGTGAAGATCAAAAGGAAGGTGCCAGGGCCTTTGTTGAAAAACGGGATCCTGTTTGGAAAGGGAAGTAATCATAGACCTGTTACAGACAAATGTTACATTAATCAGGAATTGCATAAAGTAGCACTAACTCTTCGGTCAGATTACCTCAACTTTTTTGATCATCGTCTGTGTGGATGATGTTTTCCCAAAGGGGATGAGGTACAGGGTCCTTTTTGGTAAAGAAATATTGCCTGAATATCTCTAGGTAATTCTTGTACTCATAACCCTCATTTCTTTGTAGGTATCTTTCCCGGTTGGCATCAAAGAGCTTTGGCAATTTGTACCAGGGAACTTCAGGTTGCATGTGATGAACCAAATGAAAATTGTTGTTGAGAAAGAGGAAAGCCAATGGCCCCCTGTCGTCAACAACGACAGTTCTGCCTCGGGGTTGCTCATGAGCCCGGTGCTCAAGGTAGGTTCGTATTTTCAGCATGCCAAAACCGAGATAGGCAGAAACGACATACAACCACAATGGAATCCCATCGACCAACAAGACCCAAGCCAAAACGGGGATTATACCGACCAGATGCAAAATCCAGGCTCTGGTTATTGACCAATCTCCCGACCGTGCATTCCTGTAATCATCCAGGGCCAATATCAACAGGGATATGGCCGGTCCGATCAATATTCTTCCCGACAAGGTATTATTGAATAACAAGATCCCCTGAATTGGTCGTGCAAGATTGTTCCAAACCTTTGGATCCAGATAATTGGTTTCCGGATCCTCATATGGATCAGTCAAATTTGGATCATAATGATGTTTGAGATGGGTATCCCTGAACCTTTCATAGGGCACCAACAATCCCACCGCAGGGAAAACCAGAGCCTCACTCCACCAATGATTGGGCAGAGGATGACCGTGGATGACCTCATGTTGAAGCGAGGAGTGCAAGGTTATGGACAAGGTTAGGAATATAAAACCCAAAATAGCTGAAAATTCGTAAAGGATTGTCGTACTAATTCCCCACATTGCGTAGCAAAATACCATAACCCATAGGGTTGGCCACTCAATTCGGCTTGAACTTGAAGAGATCATATTCACAAGACGTTGCTTTGTAATTCCTTAAGAATTCTTTTAGCACAACATGTTGGGTGGTGCTTGAAAATATTTATGAGGTGATAATTCCTTCATCAAGCCATTGATCAAATATTTTCAAAACCTTATCAGCGAACTCCTGATCATTTATGTGGCAATCCAGTTCGGTCAGTTTCACGGGTGGTTTACAGGAATTCCTGAATTCTTCGACCAAAGCCCTTTGTGCTTCGGGATCATAAAATGGTTGCCCTTCCTTGTCCCACCCCTGAATTCCCACCTTGGGGACAATTAGATTGACCGGAGCCCTGGATTGTGAAATGCGATCACAAATTTCCCTGCCAACTCGACATCTTTCCTCTCGTGTCAAGCCTGCTGAGCAAATGAGCCTATTATGGGCATGAAACTCGCGGCCCTCGAATACAGCAGGAGGATCTTGCCATGTTGGGAAATCAATCAGATCGATGCAACCTGGTGCTACAATTTGAGGTGTATTTGATAGTCCTGCACCAAGCATTCTGTTTTCACCCGCACTAAGTACAGACCCATAAACAAGGTTTGTTATTTCTTGTGGTGCAAAATCCATAACACAGGAAAAGACACCCTTTCGGGCCAAATTGTCAAAAGCCATCCCACCCATGCCGGTAGCATGAAAAACCGCCAGCTCAAAACCTCTTTTTTCTATCTCCGGCAACAATTTGATCATGTAAGTCAATACAGTGGATCCAAAACTGGTCATTCCGACAACAGGTTTTGATCTATTCCATGGTTTTGCCGACCGGGCTGCCCCTAAAGTCGCACCAGCAGCAAGGCTGAGTGAGGACTTGCAAATCGAGTTCAAGCCATACAATCCACCTGCCCACAGAGTCATTTGTATATCTGCAGCAAGGCGGGATGGGGCGATCATGGGTGAGAATGAAACGGTCGAAACAACTTGCTTGGGGATACCAATGGGTAGTGCCTGACAAACTTCCAGGGCCAAATCAGTACCCATTGTTCCACCCAAAATTATCACCCCATGCATCTGGTTATCGGTATAGAGGTCCAAAGCCAGATTTGCGGCACCTTTTGCCATGGCTTGCATGGCCAGGTTTTCATCATCGAAGGAAATGATTTCCGGAATTGAACTCCCGCCTTGCGCTGCTACTTCCTCCTTGGAAATATCAACCTCGGAAACTGGCTCTCCCAAAACCCCAACATCCATGCGGATTACCTTTCCCCCTTCAGCCTGTATACAATCCGCTATAAAGGACAATTCGCTATCCTTGGTATCGTAGGTTCCAATTATCAGGATGGTTTTTTGTTCATTGGGCATTTTTCTGTGGATAACTTTCTTTTTGTTAACTGTTAATTTTCAATTCGACTATGCGCAATTCATAGATTTTATTCACTATTTTTGATTCAGAATCCTGAACATTTCACTAAATCGAAACCATATCAGGGCCATTCCATCTTCTGTTTCACTATTAATCCTCTTTTTTTCGGGCAGGAGACATCAATTGGAGGTTTCTGAGAACTTTGCCTCGATCATCCAGCATGTGCTTTCTGCGGTTGAAAAGAAGCCTGCCAAATTTGGATGAGGATTTTCGGTACGTCCATTTTCTTTCCTTCCGTGGCTCCCATTCCCTCATTACCCGAAGGAAATGAACCAGCAGCACAATGATGATTACGGCAAAAATCATTGCTGCAATGGGTCTGTCGATAAAGTCCAGGGGTTCCTTGACCCTACTCATGGAACTACGAAACTTCACCTCCATGATCCCACCCAGAACCATACCAAGAATGATTGGAATAATCGGAAGTTTGAGTCTCCTCAGAATGTAACCCAATAGGCCAAAAACAGCTGCCATGGCACAATCGGAAGGGTTGTTCCGTAATGAATAGACACCTACAAACCCCAAGGTCAAAATACACACCCCCAGATACCTGTTAGGTATCCTGACCAGTTGGACAAGGAAATTGGTTGCAAACATCAGGAATATGACCACGACAACATTCAGAATCAGGAGAGCCAGATAGAGAGCTGTTACAAAATCCAATTGGTAGAGAAACAATCCCGGTCCTGGGATTACATTGTGAACATAAAACACTGATAACATCATTGCCGTAAGAGCTTCACCTGGAATCCCCAAGGCCAATAGGGGAATCATGGCAGCGCCAGGTACCGCATTGTTGGCAGTTTCAGATGCAATGAGACCTTCAGAAGATCCATGGCCAAATGCCTTTGGCCGTTTGGAAATCCTTTCGGCAGTGGTATAGGACATGAATTGGGCTGTAAACTCACCAACACCGGGAATTATTCCCATCACCACTCCAAAACACCCTGAAATTCCTGCAACAACCGGATGTCTGGATAACTCCCTGAACCCCTGTAACAGGTTTCCACGCACCTTGTTCACACGTATCTTGACATCATCCCCACTCATCAGGAAGTAGGCCTGGCTTATGGCAAACAGCCCCAGAACCACAACGATGAGATCAATGCCATTCGCCAGCCAGCTTTGGTCGAAAGTGTACCTGCTTGAGTATTTGACCGGTTCGAGGCCAACAGTATTCAGAAAAAGCCCGAAACAGGCCAACATGCCAGCTGCAAGAATTTTTCCCCGATGGGCGATGATGACCAGAACAAGTCCCAGAAGTGCTGCCAGAAAAATCTCCCTGGAGCCAAAGAGGGGAGCCACCTTAGCCAGAATCGGTGCCATCAGGATCAGGCATATGACCGAAAATATGCCACCAAAAAAGGATGCGGCATAGGCCAGACTCAAGGCCCTGCGTGCTTCCCCACGGGTAGTCATTGGGAAACCCTCGTAGGTTGTCAAGGCATTGACTGGCGTTCCAGGGGTATTGATCAAGATTGCCGGAATGGCCCCTCCATACATGCTGGAACCATAGATCCCGAGGAGAAGTGTAAGTCCGACTATGGGCTCCATGGAAAAGGTTGCCGGAAGTAGAATGGCAATGGCTACAGCAGGCCCAACTCCCGGAATGGCCCCGATGATTACTCCTCCAATTGAACCACACAGAATTGCCAGAACGACATCCCACCTCGCCAGAACATCAAACCCAAGTAATATGTTTTCCATGATGAGAAACGGCTAAAAATTCAAGATCAAGAAATTTCTGATGGCTGCGGGAAAGAATTCGTATAGGGCAGCACCTGGAATCTTGACCTCAAGAATGACCTTGAAAAATATGACTACGGTAAAAACAAAAAGAGCACCACAATAGAAATGGAATGGTTTCCGGTATCCCTGACGATAAATGAGTGGGAGTACAAATATCAGTGTGGATGGCAGATATCCCACAATGGGTACGAGCGATACATATATCATGAACCACAAAACAAATTCGACTCCCCTGATCCAAAGCAGTGCTTCCTTATAGTCAATCTTTTCCAGTTTTCTTCGGGGTAGCCGCCAGAAATGAAGTACTCCGAAAACCACCATCCCAATGATGGATACCATGGGCCAAAATCCTGGCTGCTTGTGCCATGTTGTATCTTCTACCCTGGTAGTCTGGTAGGGAAGCAACAGGAACAGGATTAGGGCAAACCCCAGAAAACAAAGGGCAAATACAGATTGTCCCCGGGTCGCTATGGGAGGTGTGAGTATTTTAAGTTCAGCCATTTCATTCTGACTAGAAGAAATCCATTAACCACAACTAACTGAATTTCCAAAAGATGGAATTCAATCAGTTAATATCATGGGAATTACTGAAGATCAAAGTCCCATTGTCTAAATGTAAACCAGGGTACACTGAGGGTACCCTGGAAAACTTAAATTAATTGGATAGGATTTGGCCAATCCTGTCCAAGGTTTCGATGTCTGCCGCAATTCTAGCAGCTGATTCCTCGGCATTTTGCCAGTAGACAATTGCACCTGTATTGGCAGAATGCTCCATGGCTTTTTCTCCCTTGACGGATTCCATGGCCACAGCTTCTATTTTCTGACGAACCTCATCCGGAGTACCCTTGGTGACAAAGAGTCCATTCCACAGGGAAATGTTCAATTCGGGTGCCAATTCTCCAATCGTGGGAGTATCCGGTGTCGTTGCAATTCTGTCATCGGTAATCGAGGCCAGAACGGTAATTGAATCCAGACATGGGAAAATCAACTGAAGGGTTGTGTTGATGACATCCGCATCACCTGAAGCCAGGGTATTGCAGTCAATGGCATCAAAGGCTGCATCAGATGAGAAACTGAAATCATTCAAGACAGCAAAAGCCTTGGTAACACTCGTTGGTGCAAGTGCATCACCGAAATGAGCCAGTGTTACATCATTTGACTTGGCATATTCGGCCAACTCTTCCATTGATTGGTAAGGTGCATCCCCCGAGGTTGCAATAACAAATGGATAAGTCAGAAAGATACCGACCGGGTCAAATTTGGCCGGAGTCAATTCATCAATACCGATTTGATGACCAAGGGTGGGTACGCCAATGACAAAAGAACCGATTACCGAACCGTCACTGGGTGCCTGAGCAACTTCTATTGCTCCCGGAAAGGGTCCACCCCCTCCACCTGGCTTGTTGACCACACCTGCAGATACTCCATAGGCTGATTCAAAATCCTCGGCAATAATCCGGGTCAGAACATCCTCTGAATCACCTGGAGGAAAAGGCACGATGAAAGTAACTGGCTTGTTCGGATACTCTGCCGTGGCTACTCCCATACTTAGAAAAATACCGCCAATAATTGTCAATGCGGCGAAAAAACTCTTCATGATATTTACTCCTTTTGCTTCATCCAATTTTAGAAACTAAACTGATTTCACTGTTTTTTCAAATATCCTAAAACAGTTGCAACTGCAACTAAGTGATTCTGCCGAAACTCTTTGCACCGAGGAAACTAATAGTCCAGAACTGTCAGAACCAAGCCATTCAGTTCATCAGTAACCCTGATTTGGCATGACAAACGGCTGTTTTGTGTTCTTTCGGCCTCAGTAAAATCCAACATGTCATCCTCAATATCATTTGGTTCACCAACCAAATCATAACATTCATTCGAAACAACAACATGGCAGGTGGCACAAGCCATGTTACCTCCACATTCACCTATGACCCTCGGTACATTATTGCTGACAGCTGCCTCCATAAGGGTAATGCCTGTTTTTACCTCTGCTGTTATTTCCTCTGTTGGAGATACCTTCCATGTGATTTTGGGCATGTTTGCAAATTCCTATAAAAAAAAGATATAAAAATCCCGGAGTTCTTCCCCCTCAAGATTTTTGGTTTTCCTGAACTCTTTTTCCTTCATGAACAGCAGATTATCCACAATCAATCTACCTACTGCCGCACCAAGCTCCCGGTCATTTTCCAAATCCTTCATTGCCCGTCTCAAATCCGGAGCAACCCTGATTTTAGCGTCTGTGTGATCGAAACAATCGCCTGTTTCCGCAAGTTGCAACTCGTAGCCATTTTCATAACCGAGTCGGGACGCTTGCAGAACTGCCGCCACCGCGATGTATGGATTGGCCGTAAAATCAGCCATGCGGTGCTCAATGCGGGCTTTCTCTCCGCCTTCCATGGAAATCCTGGCTGTAACACCCCGATGATCGCCTCCCCAGTTCTGCCAATAGCCCGACAAACATCCCTGTTGCAACCGAGCATATGAGTTGGCCGTTGGTGCAAGTATTCCTGCCAAACCCTGATGATGGTGCATCAGTCCTGCCAGACACCCCTTGCCAAGCTCGTTCAAATTGTCTGGTCCACCAAGCTCACCGTTTGAAAGGGCATTTTTGCCAGCCTTGTCAGTAAAGGAAAAATTGATATGCATACCTGATCCACCGGCAGAGGGGATGGGTTTTGGCATAAAGGTAAGTAATACTCCATACTCTAGGGCAATTTCCCTGGCCATAAGGCGAAACAGAAACATGTCGTCAATAGCTTTCAGGGCTTCGTCATACCTTAAGGTGAATTCAAACTGGGGGGAATCGTATTCGGCAGTGATCATTTCCAGCTGGAAGCCCATCTCATGGGATTTTTCCCATATAGCATTGGTAAATCGAAGCGGGTCGGTATATGCACCTGTACCATATACAACCGCACCCGGGGTTCCATAGGGTGTTAATTCCCCATCCGAACTTTGCGTGAAAGCAAATGCTTCCATTTCAATACCGACCTTGGGATAGAGATCATGTTTCCTCCAATCTTCAATGGCCCGTTTCAAGGCTGCCCGGCCACATAATTCAAGTGGCTCTCCATGGTGATCATATAGTTCACCGATAACTACCTTGGTCTTCTTTTCCCAACAGTTCCGGATATCCT
>WTGT01000214.1 GCA_011523445.1 Paracoccaceae bacterium | reverse complement strand
TCCGTTGAGAGGTCTCCTTTCCATGCCCGAAATCCCTTTTCAATCCTGAGCGAGTTCAATGCATACATCCCAAAGGGTTTTACCTTTTCTTCACACAAGGAATCATAGATTTCGGCAACATGATCATTTCGAGCATGGATCTCCCAACCCAATTCGCCTGCAAAGCTAACCCGTACCAATAAAACGGGTTTCCCAGCAACTTCGGTAGTTTGATGGCTTAACCATGGCAGATTTAAATCCGCATTCGAAATTTTACCAAATAGTTCTCTTGATTTGGGACCGGAAACTATCAAGGTGGAAAATTGATCAGTAATATCTACAAGTTTCAGATTTGAAGGTAAATCCCGTTTTAGAACCTCATAATCATGCCATTGTGCCGTAGCAGCAGTAATGAGTGTAAAGGAGTTTTCGTCATGCCTCAAGATTGACATTTCAGTCAATACCCGGCCTTTATCCGTGGGAAAATACCCCAGATTCATTCGTCCAATTTTTGGTAAAATTCCTGCAATTCTAGATGCCAACCATTCTGAAGCACCATCTCCAGTAAGGTTAAATCTTGCAAATCCCGGTAGATCCAGAACTCCCACAGATTTATGGACAGCTTCGCATTCCTCCCTTATTCTTGATTCCCAAGGTCCTTTTCTACTCCAGGTCAAGGTTGTTTCTTCGGTTGTATCATCTCCAGGTTGGGCAAACCAATTGGCACGTTCCCACCCATTGTATACACCCATCTGTCCACCAAGGGACAGGATTTTGTCATGAATGGGTGATAATTTTTTGTTTCTGGCAGCAGGCCATTCATGATATGGAAAATGCATGGCATACTCGTGACCATAAACCTCCTTGGCCTTGGCTTCACAATAGCCCTGATCTGTATAATCCGTGTATCTACGGGGATCACAGGACCACATATCCCATTCGGTTTGTCCTTCTGTAATCCATTCTGCCAACACTTTTCCGGCACCTCCAGCTTGGGCAATTCCGAAGGTAAATACACAACATTCGAAGGCATTGCGTACACCAGGCATAGGGCCAATCAATGGATTACCGTCAGGGGCATACGGAATGGGGCCATTGATTACGTTCTGAATTCCGGCTGTACCAAGTAATGGAACCCTATTGCACGCATCCTCGATATAGAATTCCAGACGCTCGGTGTCACTTTCAAATAGCTGAAAGGAGAAATCATCAGGCAAGGGATCACTTTCCGAATCCCAATGTGCAAAACAATTCCTTTCATATGGTCCGAGATTCAATCCATTTTTTTCTTGGCGAAGGTAATAGGAGATATCTACATCCCGTAACAATGGCAGTTTTTTTCCTTCTTGTTTTGTCCACTCCACCAACTCAGGAATTTCATCAGTCAGGATATACTGATGGCTCATGGTCGCCATTGGAACCTTGCGTCCTCCAAAAGGAAGAAAATAGTCACCGACCCTTTCAGAATAATACCCGGCTGAATTAACAACAATTTCGCATCTGATATTCCCTTTTGGCGTGTGGACAATCCATTCATTGTTTTCTCTGGAAATACCTGTTACTTCGGTATTCTGGAATATCTTCGCACCCAAGTTCCTGGCTCCCTTGGCCATTGCCTGTGTCAACTGTGCGGGATCAATATCTCCATCATTGGGATCGTACAAGGCACCAATAAGGTCATGGGTTTCAATAAACGGATATAGTTCTTTGATTTCATTAAGATCTAGAATGGAAAGGTCCATACCCTGGTATTTTCCCATTCCGATGGCCCGATGAAATTCCTTCAGACGATTTTTGGTATGAGCCAGCCTGATTGAACCAGTAACATGGTAATTCATGGGATAATCTACTTCGGTACCCAAGGTTCTGTAGAGTTCAGCGGAATAGCGCTGAATATTCATGATTGACCAACTGCCTGAAAAGGTGGGGACATTACCTGCCGCATGCCAGGTTGAACCAGCCGTCAGTTGATTTTTCTCAAGCAGAAGGGCGTCACTCCAGCCACTTTTACACAAATGGAACAATGCCGATGTACCAACGGCACCTCCACCGATAATTATTACCCTTGCTGTGGTAGGTAGTTCAGCCATTTTCCTTCCTTCAAGAAATCAACAAATAATATGATTAAATTATTGGATTGAATAGCAATTAGTTTTTGTAACTCCAAAAGCAATCAATACTTTCTCATTATCTTCAACAAGTAATTGCTTCATTAATGAGACCCTAAGGAGCTAAGGAAGAGATTCAAGTTCAACCAGGATCTTAAGATAAGAAGAATATCTCCAATAAAGGACATGAATTAATTTAGGGTATAAACCTATACCTGAAAGTTAATCTAAAGTAGCGATTTTCCCTTAGTGCAAGTATTATGTTGCTTTCAAAGTTCCATTGTTTAATGTAACCTACAATTTATTTTTGATCACCAATAACGGTAGATTAATATTTTACTGATTTTGGTCAGGGCAAAAATAAAGGATTACTGGACCGTGAATGGGAACTGTTTTCCATTTTGGTTCGTTCGCTGTTTACCTGAAACCTCCAAAGTCTAGGGTAACGTCAACAATGATCCGAAAAGATCAATAAATAATGACTTTCGGGTCAATCATTCCCAAGGTTTGCAGCCGTGGGGAGAAGAGGAGATAAGGAGATAATAATGAGAAAATTTGTTGCTGTGGCATTTGCCGCCCTAATGTTGGCACCAGGGTCCCTATGGGCTGCCTGTGCCTATGACAATCAAGCTGAAATCAAATCGTTCAGTGCAGGTTTTCAGGCTTGGAAATCGGTTACTGATGCCATGGGAGAATGTGGTAACTTCCAGGCTGTTCTTGATCAGGAATTCGATCAAAAGCATGTAGAAGCATTTTCAGCCAACCCCTCACTTTACCATATCGGAGGAGTAGCTAATTCATCACTAGTTCCACTATTGAATAATGACTTGATTAGGCCCCTTGACGATTTGGTAGCCAAGTATGGAAGCCATTTGTCCGATGCCCAGTTGATTCGAAAGGATGGGCAAATTGTTGCAATTGCCATGATGGTCAACGCCAAACACCTTATGTATCGTCAGGATATATTTGAGGAATTGGGGATAGCCGAACCGCAGACCTATGACGATGTTCTGGCTGCAGCCGAAACTCTCAAACAGGCAGGAGTGGTGGAATATCCCATGGGTGCAACCTGGAAAGCTGGGTCAAATATAGGACTTTCGTTCATTGATTATTTTCTTGGAGAAGGTGGAACATTCATCAATGATGACAACACCCCGAATATAAACAATGAAACGGGAATGGCTGTCCTGGAACGGATGGGTAAACTCAAGGAATATATGGATCCTGAAATCCTGGTTTCCGATTCCACCTATGTTCAGCAGCAATTCCAGCAAGGAAAGATTGCCATGGCCAACCTGTGGGCAACCCGGGCTGGAGCCATGGATAATCCCGATGAAAGCACGGTTGTCGGTAAAGTTGCAATGGCTTCGGCAGCAAAGGGTGCAGTTCGACCTGCCTCCACTTTGTGGTGGGATGGCATCGTTATTGCAGCTAACATCAGTGATGAAGAAGCAGAAGCCGCTTTCCAAGTTGCAATGGAAGGCATGGATACCGAAATGGTTCAAGCCAACAATGATGATGCCATTTGGTTGATTGAAGGCTATACCCCGGGTCGGTTCTCTGCAGGTGCTTCTGCAACCGCAGCAAATGGTGCCTTGCCATATCCGGCCAGTGTTCCAATGGGAATTCTGTTCAATGTTCTGGGTAGTGGTTTGCCGGCCTTCATTACCGGTGAAAAAGATGCTGCAACCACTTTGGCTGATATTGAAACCGAATATTTGGTAGCAGCCAGAGAAGAAGGATTGATACAATAATCCATAATCTAGGGGGTGAAATGATTCACCCCCTAACTCTTTTGGCTCTGGGAAAGAACAGTGAAATTCAGGGTGTTTCTGGGCTTTATTGCTCCCTCAATGTTTTTGATGCTGGTGTTTATAGCCTTTCCACTGGTCAGTGTTTTTATTCAGAGCTTTTACACCACGACTACAGTTTATGAAAACGTAGAGGTTGAATCTTGCACCCCGGGATTCGGAACCACTACCTGTGTAACTGAAACCGTTGCCCAACCCCTGAAAGATGAAAATGGAGACTTAGTAACCGAAACCAGCTTTGTAGGTTTAGAATCCTATAAAAACATATTGCGTTTGGAGGAAGCCTTCACGGATTTCAGTTGGTCCTCGCTTATGGCCATAGATTTCTGGAAAGCACTTAGATTTACATTGGTATTTACCCTTGTAACCTTGCCCTTGGCAATAGGTTTGGGTTTGTTGATTGCCTTGGCCGTGAATAATTTTACTCAAAGGCTCCGAGGTCAAATTATTTTCATTTCTCTTCTTCCATTCATTATAACGCCGGTCATTGGAGCTCTCTCAATAAGATGGCTGTTTATTGGTGATGGGATTTTGACTGCTTTCCTTGAATGGTGGCTGGAAATGGATATTGCCATGTTCGCACAAGCCTGGACAATTGAATTGATGATGATGTTCTACCGGGTATGGCATGTCGCCCCATTTGCCTTTGTGGTATTTTATGCAGGTTTGCAAACGGTGAATAATGACACCTTGGAAAGTGCGGTCATTGATGGTGCAAACCGATTTGAAAGGCTGAGGTATGTCATTATTCCTCATTTGATGCCGCTGATTGTGTTTATCTCCCTTATTCATCTAATGGACAGTTATCGGGTTTTTGAAGAAATCGTGGGATTTTCTTCACAATCATATGTGATTTCCCTTCAATGGTTAACTTACGAATTTTTAACCCTTGATGAATCAGGAACCAGATCAATTGAACGGGCTTCGGCCAATTCGATGATGACAATGATAGGTATCGTAATTATCCTGATTCCCCTGTTGCAAAAAACCTGGCGGGACCATAAGGCGAGGATTCTATAATGGCTGCCCCAAAAGCTCTGCAGATGTCGGGTTCCTTGAGGGCAGGAGTTATTTCTCTCATTGCGGTATGGTCTATCATTGCAGCATTTCCAATTTTCTGGATAGCGGTCATGAGTGTCAAGGAACCGGTTGATTCCTTTTCACCCCATCCCCTGAAAGTAATTTTTGGGCCTGAAACCCTGGCCAGTGGGAAAGGTCTTTCAATAATCGATTTATTGATAGGGGCAGGTTTCATTTATCTGATAGCCTGGTTTTCGGTAAAAAAACTGCCTCGTCTGGTTAATGACTATTCCCCATTTAATCTGGTTTTCTTGGGCTGGATTGTCGGAGCACTCCTGACGGGCCTTGTAGGCTTTCTTGGTTTGGGATTGGTTTTACCTCCTTTACTTGGCATGGTCAACAGTTTTCTGGGGTTCTTGGGTTCTCCCATCGTGGGGTTTACCTTTGAACATTATCTGGCAGTTTGGATAGAAAATGAATTTTACCGAAACTTCAACAATTCTCTGATTGTAACTACCGGTGTTGTCACCATTTCCTTGACTGTAGGAACTTTGGCCGGTTATGGATTGGCCCGGTCAGGATCAAATCTGGCTTTTTGGATATTGATTGCAGCCTTGATATTCCGAGCCTTACCTCATTCAGTTTTGGTATCTGGTTATATGCCAGTCTTCATTAATTCAGCCGAAATTCTCGAACCTATCCTAGGTTCCAATGCCCCGACCCTTTATGGGCAACCCTTGGCCGTGATAGCGGTATTGGTTTCCATCAATCAACCCTTTACCATATGGATGCTTAGGGCATTTTTCCAGAATATACCTTCGGAACTTGATGAAGCAGCGAGGGTAGATGGATGTACCCACTTGAAGGCCTTTTGGTGGGTAATTATGCCAGTGATGTGGCCTGGAGTAATAACCACGGGCTTGTTCAGTTTTCTTTTGGGTTACAATGATTATCTTGTAACATCGCTCCTTCTTGACAGTCAGAACCAGACCATGGTACCAGCCATTACAGGTTATTTCAACCGTGAAACTACCATGACTGATAAGGTTGAAGCTGTGGCTGCAGCTGTATCAATTACGGCACCGCTCTTTCTATTGGTAATGGTTTTCCAGCGACAGATTGTCAGTGGCTTGACTGCTGGTGCCGTAAAGGGATAAGAACCATATTTTCCCCAATAGAAAGACCAATTGTTACAACCTCCTTTTCCAGCTCAAATTATGCAAGCAAAATCATTCACCTTACTATGTCATATTCAAAATTTCCCTCTGTATTTCATTGAAGAGTTGCTTATTTTAACTCTTTAATCGGTAGTGATAATTTTTGACATTTCATCAATGGGCACAAATGGGTAATGGTTTTGACTTAATTTGCCTGGGAGAACCTTTGGTTGAGTTCAATCAACAACCCGGGGGTATGTTTCGAATTGGGATAGGTGGTGATGTATCCAATGCGGCCATATCCGCAGTGAGACACAGAATTAAGGCAGGGTTTATAAGTAAAGTCGGGGCTGATATTTTTGGTTCGGAAATCATCAATAAATGGAAGTTTGAAGGTGTTGATTATACCAACGTTGAAATTTCTCCTGATGAGGAAACCGGGATATATTTTGTAACCCACGATGAAAGTGGACATAAATTCAGTTATCGAAGATCCAATTCCGCAGCCAGCAATTATCCAAGATCAAATTTACCTCAAAGTGAAATTTCCAAAAGTAAGGTATTTTATGCCTCGGGTATTAATCTGGCGATTAGCGAGTTGATGAAAGAAGCTACCCTAGAGGCCATGAAAATTGCTAGGGATGGTTTGACTTCTGTTGCCTTTGACCCCAATCTGAGACCTGCTTTGTGGCCGATTGAAATTGCAAGAGAAGTCATACATGAGACCATGCGATATTGTGACATAGCTTTACCTAGTTTGGAAGATGCTCAACATCTGACAGGGTTGATTTCACCTGAGGAAATTTGTGGTTTCTATCATGACCTTGGACCAAAAACAGTTGTTCTTACACTTGGTAAGAATGGGGTTTATCTGTCGGAAGAGGGGAATGAGACTCAACTTCCAGGACATCAAGTTGAAGCGGTGGATGCGACAGGGGCTGGAGATTGTTTTAATGGGGCATTTTTAGCAACATGGATTCAAACCGGATGTTTCAAGAGGGCTGCAAAGAAGGCGAATTTTGCTGCAGCTCAATCCACCACCCACTATGGAGCCTTGAGATAACAGAATTTGAAATATCCCTCTGGTTGATGAGGAACTATTTGCTGTTTCCCCCAAGCTCTGGAACAAGTGAAAATGTCAATTCATAATCAAAATAAAAGGGGCTTATATATATTACTTGACATTTCTAAATAAATACCTAAAAGGTAATGAATGTCAAAAAGTAGTCAATTTTTATTGCGTACCGGTTTTTCTGTGTTTTTTGGAGGTGTTGACGTATGGGCCGTTGCCAATTGATGTCGTGGAAAGGGCATTCTGATGTGGGACCGCATAGGAATGCCGGAATATGTCTTTATCATATTCATATGTACAGGTTTCATTGTAATTCTTAATTGGGTTTGGATAAATAGGAGACTT
>WTGT01000177.1 GCA_011523445.1 Paracoccaceae bacterium | reverse complement strand
ACCCTGGCTTCAACAGGTCGACTTGAATACTTTCACAGTCTCATTTGCCATGGAGAAGGATGCAATGGATGAAGGGATGATGATGGAAGAGGTACCTTCCGTTGCAGTGGGAGGTTCGGGCAAGATCGGGATCAAGAACGTGGATGACAGTTCAGAGCCGGATGCCGAGCAATTCAAGTTGGTCCGGGCCTACAAGGTGACATTCGATTCCACGGGAACGACCGATGGTGGCCTGATGTTCGGAGCCGGGATGTCCATTCGGGATGATACCGGTGAAAAGGATGTCACCAATGATGAGGGTGAAAAGGTGCAAGGCCCGGCTGTCAAGGGTTCCTATGTATTCGTTGGCGGAGCCGACGGTTCCTGGAAGCTTCAGTTCGGTGGCAATGACCCTGGTATCGACCTTGCTGGTGGATTTGGCGTTGCCGATGATCATTTCGGTGGCGGGGATGATGCAACCATTGCCCTGTCGGGTTCATTTGGGGATACCAGCTACAGGATTACAGTCGCTGATCCGGGAACGGAAATTGAAGTTCCAGTGCGACCAGCAGGTTTTGATCTATCTGAAAATTTTGCTGCACGAGATGCCTACGATGCTGCCGTGAAAGCGAAGGCCAATGAGAATGACTGGTCGGTGGGTGTCAGCCATTCGATCAACACGATCAGTGTCGGAGTTGGCATGGATTCCGAGGATGGACTTGCCATCGGCGTTGGTACGGACCTTTCCGGTGTGAGTACTTTCGTCTACTGGTCCAAGTCCGAGTTGAAGGATGTAGTAGTACGTTATGATGGGCCTCGAAATGGTGAAGATGACGTCACCGCCTCACAAGAGAACTCAGGATTGGGTGTCAAGGCTTCGATGTCCCCAGGTGAGGGTGCAACCTTCTCGGTTGGATACTCCACACTCAAGCTTGAACAGGATGCGGCTGCTACCTTTGCTGGAACCGCAAAGACCAAGCTGATCGAGGTGGATTTCTCCTATGATCTTGGTGGTGGTGCCACCCTTAAGGCCGGAATTGACAAGAGGGATGAAGAAACCTTGATGAATGGTCTTCGTGAAACTACAGTCGTTCCAAAGGACACCACGACGCTTGAAGCGGCAATTGCATTTTCCTTCTAGTTCATGAAAGAATAACGAATACAAGGGGGCGGTTTTGACCGCTCCTTTGCATGTGGAAGGTATTTGCCACGAAAAGGGCTTGTCTACCTAAATATATAATTCTCTAATTTATTGGATGTACAATTGTTGAAACACCGAATTTTTTTTCCGACAGGCTGATAGGGTTTTGGGCAAGGAAGCCCATCAGGAACTGATCGACTGTCTGACCGGAAGTCCATTGGCAAGGGATGGGATCCCGGGAACCGGTGGCGTTTGTAAACTTCTGATTGCTACCTCGGGGAGGGGCAGGCGTGGTGGTACCCGTGTGGTGTATTCCCATAGGGGAACTGGCATATCGGTTTTCTTGCTGATGATATATCCCAAGGTAGCCCGGAAGGACCTCACCCCAAGGGAACGCAGGTTTCTGAAAAGACTTGCCGCTGTGCTCGGGACGAAGGGAAGGGAACGAAAATGACGGATTGGAACTGAATCTATAACCAAATTTAATCTAATGCATTCTCAATCCATTAGAAATACTATAAATCGTTATAAATCTGTGTTACAAGTTTGATTTTATTGGCTATCTCTGGATCAATGTCGAGTTCTACTTTCAGGAGATTCAGAAACCCAAACTCGTCAAATTTGAATTGCTGATCGGAGAATGTAACTACAGACGCCAATAGATATGCGAGTTTATGGAGCTCCGGCTTGAGTGCTTTCAAGACCAGTCTAAAATAAACGGTATATCCATTTTCAACCTTGATTGTACCGGTAATCAACTCCTTCAGAGCAGGAATTCTCTTTTCATCGTATCCAGAAAATATCGGTAGATGTCTCACAAAAAAGTAAATGTGGTCAGATTCCCTCCGGGCTTCCGAATTGTCGGATACCATGGCTCCAAGCATAATTCCAACAAGTGAATCCTGGGCGGTAAGATGGGTTAATTCGATTTTTTCTTCAGACATTAATATTCTTTCTCGGTTAACAAATTTGCTAAAATCAATCTGTAAGGTTTTCGTCCAGACCTTCAACCTCAAGATAGTCCCTTTTGGTTAGCTGAACCAAACCCTTGAAGGGAAGTACATCCAATACCTCATTATCAATCTCGTTGATGGTTGCGACTAGGGCATCATATAATTCATTAATCAAATGCTTTTGGGCTGTGATCAGGGGGAGGCCTGGAGTAGGCACAGTTGTGTCAATTATCCTTAATTCCTTACTGTATGAGGTAAATCTTTCGATTAGTTTCCAGGTAAATACATCTATGGCGGTTACTGTAGCCTTCCCATTGGCAACTGCTTGAGCTGAATGCCAATGGCCCCCAGTTTCAAAATATCCCGCAAACTCAATATCTCTAGCTTTGGCATACAAATTTGGAGCTACCCATCCCGATTGGGAATATTTGTCATTAAAGGCCAATATCTCCCCATTCCTAGCAAGGGAATCTTTATCTTTCCTCACCACTATGAAGCTATGGTAATATCCTGGAGGAATTTTATCGATTTTCATATCGGGAGTTCCAACCAGTTGAACCTTGTTGCTCAAAAACAATCTGTATGGATAACCACAGGTTTGGGAAATCAACAGGTTCTTGTTCGTCCAGAGTTCCATGGTTTCTTTGGATCGGGTAAGCCCTTCGGGGGAATTTATCCCCAGCCTATTGAGCTTATCCCCGAGGACCTCCCAGAATTTATCGTTTGCATCCCTGGTCTCAGGATACTCGTACATGGGAAAACTGGCTTCAAAAATGCTCATGATTCAATGCATTTCATTTAGGGCAATTGTCAGCAGACTTTTCAATAAGATGAAGTGATTTGGGACTGTATATCATACATTGCTCCAACAACAGCAAGCATGGTACTGAATACAATAATAAATGAAACACTCCGTATCACCACGATATTACGGTTAAGAATTTCCCTTCTCTCTTCCAGCATGTTTTCAGAAATCACCAATAATTGTTTTGGGAAATCTGGGGCCTGACAAAATATCCTCAATGACAAATTGACTGTTTTATCAGGCCATGAACCACCGGTTTTTGATAGGGCTTCACCCAAATTATCGCCATCCAACATATGATACCTTACCATTTCCAGACGATCTCTCAAATAAGGATTGGCGTTTGGAATGATTTTACCGATTGCCTCCATGGCTGAAAGTCCACTGGACATCAAACAACCCATTGACTGTAGAAAAACTGCTCCAGTCCAGCTTCTGTAAACTGAATAGATGGGAAGTTTGTCAGCATGATATCTCAAATCGGATGACCAACGGGGAAAGGAAAGAATTGTAATCAGGGGAACGACCACTGCCAGGCAAATCACCCCAGGCAAAATCAAGGCGAGAAAATTTCCGATGGAAAAAACCCAATAGGCCAAGCCCTGCCAATTCTCGATGGGGAACAAACGGCTCAATTCGGGAGCAATTTCAATGCTGAAATACGCTAGGACCCCATAGGCCATGGTGACAAGTAAAACGGGATAGCCCAACAACCCTGCTAGGGAATTGTTTTGCTTCCTGTTGGTTTCAAGCGTCTTGCAATATCTGGCAAGATATGTGGCAAACTCATCACTATCCTCGATTGTGTCCAGAATCATGTAGTCGTCATATGAGACCCATTGTCTGATGGCTTCACCAAAACTGAGACCATTTTGTAATTTTAACCGTATATCAGTATAGATCCTCGCCAAGGTGGATTTTGTATCCTTGCCTTCATTTGTCCCCAGACGCCAAATAACCTCAAGTGCTTCACCACGAGAATAACCTGCATTCAGGAGAGCAATCAACTCATGGTAGAATTTCATTCTCAGCTTGAAATTGAATTGCATCTTGAGGAATTTCACTTCCAGGGTTTGAAACAAAGGGAAAAGGGTTATTCCGTTCATTCAATGATTTCTCCACTCCCTGGCCAAAATGGATGCATGGTAGGGATATTCCGACTTGTAGGATTGTAATAGATCAATTTCCTCCTCGACCTCGTTTATATCGCAAATCCCCTTGCCCACCTTTATCAAGGCATTGTGCAATATGGGTTTACCACCACATCCGCCCTTTTCTACAGGTGTTAACCAGTACTCTCTCATCCGGACACGGTTGTTGCTGGCATAATGCTGAAGAAGGTTTAAATCCGGTAGAATTGTTTCCGCAACCACAGTGCGTCCAATCAAGCCATGAAGACATGAATCGCAACCGGAACCACGGATAAATATTTTATCGGGATGGCAATCAAGGAGATTGGTTATTTCCTTCAGCAGGAAATCCGATATCCTACCCTGATCACAACCCTGTGTAAGCCCTATTTTGCAATTGGGACACAATACACCGAGCAACCTTTGAAAAATCAACCCCCTGACCACGGAAGGTTCGGTCAGTTTCCAGTGCTCAATGCCCAAATCACTCAATCGATCCAAAATCCCTAGGGCAGAACCGGCGTGAACAGTTGTCCATAGGGCGTGCCCTGTCAGTGCCAATTCGATGGCATATCCTGCTAATTCCCGGTCCCTTAATTCCCCAAGTACCACAACATTGGGATCAGATCGCAAGGTTGCCTTTATGGCTTCAATGAATGCTTCACTGCGTGTTTGATGCGGCTTGGGGTAAACACCTACATGGATTGCACCATTGATATCCAACTCAACCGGTTCCTCAATGGAATAGATTGATATCTCATGGTTCTTTTCCCTAACCATGGTATTAAGTATTCGCTGCAGGGCAGTCGTTTTGCCGGAAGATACCTTGCCAGCCAAAAGATAAAGACCACTCGTTCGTTTCCTCATCAATCCGATGTCGGATACTTGTCTGGCTAGGAATCCCAGTTCCTTCAAATCATGATCTCCCCTTGAATTGGAGTACTTTATGCGCATGACTAGGGATGCACAATGACCGGTGGTGGGTGAATACTGCAGTCTTACCAGATCTACTCCCGGGGGCAGCAATCCCGATACCCTGGTCAAAGCCCCCTTCAGAAAACTGGTTGATCCTGTTTCGGACCCCTGATCCGTAGCGACGGCAAAAGCAGCATTGATGATGGCCCTGCCTTCCTCTGTCGAATGAATGCTGAGACGTCGCAATCGACCATGAATTCTGACCTTGATTTCGCTGAAGGATGGAAACACGTAGAAATGAATATCAGAGGCATTCATCCGTGCTGCATCAGCAATGATTCGTCGCAATTCCCTTTGTCTTTCAATCCCGCTGAGTTTGCTGGCGGTTTCGTTATTGTTCAGGGAATTCCTTTCATAGATTGCAAGAATTGATTTGCTGTCCGCCTCCATGATTTCATGAATGGCAATTTCAGCTCTTCCAGCCCTATCAAGTACCGCCTTTACCCCTGAAGACCACCTGCTTTCTGGTGTCACCACAACATAGCCGTTCTGGAAAACGGCAATCCTCGATCTTTCGCTTTTGGGAACCTCCAATCTGCCTCCATTACCAGAGATCAATATTCCACTTGTTACTTCACTTGGTAATCCCTCCGAAGAAAGGACTGATTGCTTGGTACCTGTATTGACCTTGTTGGAAAAATCGTCTGTCAATTGTTCACTTGATTCTTAAAATCACTGTTTGGCCGAACTTGCTCAACTCCACAAACTCCTGTGTGATTTGGATTAACTCCTCACCTGTGGGTAGTTGTTCACCCTCTTTCAGACTGACTATCTCATCACCTAAGGAGAAAATGGCTTGCAGGTTTCCTTCACCTCCTATAATTTCCCTCAATCGGTGCTCGGATACTGGTTTCGTCTCACGTGCCTTGGTGTGTTGGTTATCTTCGATCTCCACAATTTCAGCTTGCGGATTCAAGGCATTGTCGATTTTCTGTCCCGTTGTGATAACCTTCATTTCGAGATCGAATAAATCTGCCCTGCCCTTGAGAGCTGCAATTGCCATTTCCGAGGCGATTCTTTTTCCGGCGGGTGTGTCACTGAAGTTCTTGAATTTGCCAGGTGAAATTTCGATAGGCACGTCCGGACCAAGTATCTCCATCAACTCGATAATGAGTTGAGCCTGTTTGAGTTGTTGTTCCATGAGATAAATGCTTTCGGTAATTTCGGCATGTCTCGACAACAATCCCGTTGCAATGATTACCTTTTCCTTTTCTCTGGTTAATGGGTCTTCACTGAAATGATCAACTTCATCCGCTTCACCCAAAATGTCTGGATCCTCAGTTCCTTCCGGTATACGGGTTTCAATATGGATTGGGGCATCAACCTCCAAACCATCTTCCTTGTAACTCAGGATTCTTTCCCCTTCTATCAGTGATAGTATTTCTTTCCCTTCACAATCACCTTCGGGACAGCCATTGGTTGCCTTGCTGTTTTCGTTGACCAGCCAGTTCTGATTTTGTTTCTTAATCTGGTCCTTGTCTTTCCAATCCTGGTTACTCAGGTAATTGCCCTGGAAATAGTCTGGCCATTTTGGCATTTCGGGCACTTCCCTGGCCGAAATATATCCAACCAGAGATACCAGGCAAACAATCAAAAACAGGGTGATCAAGATTCGGAAGGTCAAGGGAATGTTGGGTTTTGCCTTTTGTTTCATGTATCTGCCTCAATCCTTATGTTTCTGATGTCAGTGGTATCTCGACATGATGAAAAATCCTGGCCGTAAGCAGCCAGAGGTTGTTGGAAGGTTTGTAGATAAGAGTCTCCGGTACAATCCCTGGTACATCCCTAAGCAAATCAGCATATTCCCTGATGCCGTATCTGGTTTTGATGCTGAAATCATGCCTGCTGCTGATGGTCGTGGGTGGGGTAGTATTCTGGACCGAAGACCTTGGGCCGCGGTGGTTCAAGTGGAGATCTGCATGGAGGGTCTGAAACCTTTCCCTTAAAATTGTATCCACCCTGCCGGCTTGCCAGAGCCGCTCATCCTCTCTTGATGGAGAATCCGGAATTGATCTTTCCTTTTGGATGTTGGCACATTCTCCATTACAACTTATTGCAATATCATTACCAGTATATTTGAAGGCCAATTGTCGCAAAAAGCCGGTTGAACCTGAATGGTTCCTCTTTATGGAGGCTGAAACCAAATATCTGGATGAATCCTGTGAGCAAGCCAAGGTGTCGATTTTCCACCCCGGGGATAGGAAGAAAACCTCCTCCATCAATTCCAGGCAGATATGGGTGAATTCACCGATTCTGCTTTTCCCTACCCAAGGTCTTTCAACCTGGGGCTGGGAATCGGGATCTTCTGATTTGGGCAGCTGTACGTTCTTGCTTTCCATTGTTTCAAGTAAATGGATTCCTACAAAAATGACCAACGCAATGAGTGTAAGGACAAGAGGAATGGCAACCAGCCATCCCTTGGTTTGATTTATTGGTTTCAAGCCCAAATTCTGGTTTAGGGTCAGGGCATCCACCAATCGCAATTCCTTGGTATCTTTGATGTTCCAATCACCAGGGGCAAATTTTCTTTCCCAATCAGGTGCATTGATAAGTGTCGAATACTCGTCC
>WTGT01000073.1 GCA_011523445.1 Paracoccaceae bacterium | reverse complement strand
TCTTGGTTCAGTAACATCCGGTACCATTCTTTCGGCTGACCGTGCTGCCCTGACGACCAGAATAAGGGATACAGCCAAGATCGAGGCTTCCAATCTTGGTCTTGAAATCGTTGATGTCCGATTGAAAAGAACGGATTTGCCTTCACAAAACCTAGAAGCAACCTTTGCAAGGATGAGGGCTGAGCGTGAAAGGGAGGCCGCCGATGAGATTGCACGAGGTGAAGAAGCAGCCCAGAAGGTTCGAGCTCAAGCTGACAGAACACAAGTGGAAATTGTTTCCGAGGCCCAGAAGGAAGCCGAGATTACACGTGGTTTGGCTGATGCCGAAAGAAACAGGATTTATGCTGATGCCTTTAACCAGGATCCGGAATTTTTCCAGTTCTATCGAACCTTGCGAGCCTATGAGTTGTCCTTCCAGTCCGACAACACCACATTGCTGATTGATCCCGAGGGTGAGTTCTTCAACTACTTCAAAGGATCCACACAAGAAAGTGATTGATGAAATAGTTCTGGCCTTGGGGCTGGTTGCTGTACTTGAAGGTCTGGTGCTGGCCCTTATTCCAAAGAGGTTGGAGGATGCACTCAAGATACTGGCCAGCCTGCCGGTCGAGAAACGAAAGACCATTGGTCTCTGCATTGTTGGTTTTGGTGTTCTGGTGGTCTGGATTTCAAGTCTGCTCAGAACCTGACGAAAGTGTAACCGATTTTTGAATTCACTTTTGTGAAACCTCATATTATTCTAATTCCAGGGCTTGTCATTTCGCACCGAAATGAATGAGCTTCCGGGTTAAGATCGGATTGATTTTACGTACATCCATCGTGATGACGTTTTAGAAATCAAACCGATGACCCCAAAATATTTTTAAGAGTATGTTTTTGGTGAAAAAAGGATCAATGTGTTAGGTATGAAAATGAAACTTGACTTGTTTGAATTGCCAAGGATCAGGTTGCCAATGGCAGGATTGGCTACCCTGTTTTGCATAATTGTGTTTCAAGTTGGACCAGTCCAATCACATGAGGATGTCAGTTCCCTGGTTGAAAAGGTATTGCCGGCAGTCGTTTCCCTGGAGGTCATGCAGGGTTCCCAGAATCAGAACCCTCAACAGCAGGAGGGAAGTCCGGAAGAATGGATGGATCAATTCAGGAACCATCCCTTCATGTACGATTTTTTCCGACGATTTTTTGATCAGGAGTTCAATAACCAGAACCAGGGTGGGACTGCAGAACAAATCGACGAGTTTGATATACAGACAACGCAATATCCAAGGTTGGGTTTTGGTTCAGGCTTCATAATTTCGAAGGATGGTAAGCTGGTTACCAATTACCACGTCATAGAGAATGCCACTGAAATCAAGGTTAGGATGGCCGATGAGGACACGGTTTACAAAGCTGAGGTTATCGGCAGCGACCCTGAAACGGATATATCGGTTTTGCAGATTATTGATGGTGGAGAATTTGAATTTATCAAATTTGGTGACAGCAACACGGTTAGAGTTGGTGACCCCGTCTTGGCAATAGGTAATCCACTGGGTGTTGGCATATCGGCATCAAAGGGAATCATATCTGCCAAATTTCGAACATTGAATGGGCCGTATGACAATTTTTTCCAGACTGATGCTTCCATTAATCTTGGAAACTCTGGCGGTCCATTAGTAAACCTTGATGGTGAAGTCATAGGTGTCAATACAGCGATCAAGACCAGTGGTTTCAGCAGGGGTTCGATTGGTGTCGGATTTTCCATGTCATCCGCCGTGGTCACACGGGTGGTCGAGGATATCCTTCAGGATGGAAAAGTCGACAGGGGGTGGTTGGGAGTTTACATCTCAATATCCATGGACGAACAGAACATTCAAAGAATCCTTGTGGATGGCGTATTCAAGGATGGTCCGGCAAGGGAGGCTGGAATATTGCCAGGCGATTTGATCGTATCTGTAAATGGAACAGAAATTTCGGATATACGCGAGTTTGTCTCATTTGTGGGAAGCATGGAGCCCGGCATGGAAGTAACCATGGAACTTTTACGAGGGAATGAACACTTGAGATTGACAGTAACCCTTGGTAATCGACCTCAAAACCCGGGGCAAATTATGTCGGATGAGGAAGAGTATTATATTGAGGAATCCATTCTGGGCATGATGTTTGGCTATACTCCTGAACTTGATGACCATGTATTTGCCAAACCCGGTACGGTTGTGAATGAGGTTCTGGAAAATTCCCCAGCTGCCGAAGCCGGTATCCAAGTATTGGATCAGGTTGAAATGGTTAATTCCGAAATGGTTGTTTCGACCAGTGACATTCGCATGATTGTAGACGAAGCAATTGCAAACAACGATGAGGAGATCGCTTTCTTCGTAGTACGAGATGGGGTACTCATCAAGGTAATAATTCAATTGCCGTAATGTTACTTCGTGGGTAGGGTACTTTTGTGCCCTACCTCATCGCCTTCACAACAATCAACTCAAAACCAGTATGGAATTTGGATTCCATCCGATCTCCACGTCACTACCGATATTTATCTCGAAGGAAATATCTGAATTTCGCATGGAAATCGTTACAACCTTATCGGTACCTTCCAAACTGGCATCAAAATAGGTCATGTCGCCAAAATACTGGGTTTCGACTATTCTACCTTTTACAACTTTGGTTTTTGACTGGCTTTTGTTGGTGATTATGGTGAACATTTCAGGTCTTATCCCCGCCATGGAGTTACTTTGATACCCTAAAGGTGCCTGATCCATGGACAAGGTGGTTTTACCCAACCCCTCTATCTCGACTATGAGATCGTTACCCTCCTGGGCCACAAGGTCCAAATCCAGGAAATTCATGGTACCAACAAAATTTGCTACCTGAATGTTCGTTGGTCTCTTGTATAATTCCTGGGGAGAGGCAAGTTGTGCTATCTTTCCATCAAACATGACCGCAATACGGTCTGACATTGTCAAGGCTTCTTCTTGATCATGGGTTACCAAAATGAAGGTTATACCCACTGATCTCTGCAATTGTCTCAGCTCAGATTGCATTTGTTCCCTGAGTCTTTTATCGAGGGCAGAAAGGGGCTCGTCAAGTAACAGTACCTTCGGCTTCAGGATCAATGCCCTAGCCAGGGCCACCCGTTGTCTCTGACCTCCAGATAGCGCTGTTGATGGTCGGTCATTGAAGCCTTCCATTCCCACCATTGCCAGTGCCTTGTTAACCTCTTCGAAAATGGTTTGCTTGTCAATTTTCCTTGCCTTCAACCCATAGGCAACATTTTCCCCGACCGTCATATGGGGGAAAACGGCATAACTTTGAAAAACCATATTGGTTGGTCGCTGGTTGGCTGGAATGCCTTCCATGTTGTTGCCGTCAATTTCAACCAGGCCGCTATTGGGTATTTCAAAGCCGGCGATGACCCTGAGAAGTGTAGTTTTGCCACAACCAGAAGGACCAAGGAGGGTTAAAAACTCACCTTGGAATATGTTGAAGGAAATGGACTTAAGGGCCTCAATGGCTCCATAGTTTTTCAGTATGCTTTCGATTCTGATAATGGGCTTGGCTTCCTGATTCAAAATAGACCTCCCTTGACTTCGGTACCTGTCTTGCGGGCACCGATTCGTCGAAAATATTCTGCGATGATGAGTAATGTCAGAGAAACCAGTAACAATACGGTACCCAAGGCAAGGATTATTGGAATTCTGGTGGGGAATCGCAATTGTCCCCAGATGTAGACCGGTAGGGTTGCTTCGGTTCCAGACAGAAAGAAGGCAATGATAAATTCATCCAGAGAAATGGTAAAGGAAATGAGGAGGCTGGAAATAATCGCCGGCATGACCAGGGGGAGGGTGATATACCAGAAGGTTTCTAGGCGGCTCCTGCCCAAATCCTGTGAGGCCTCCTCGAAGCTCTTGTCCAGACCCTGAAAGCCGGCACTGAGAATTGCCGTACAGAAAGGGAGACAAAGCAGGATATGACCAAGGATGATGGTCGTCAGGGAAAGATTGAATCCCAATTGCAGGATTACCACCAAAAGGGAAACCCCAATGATGATTTCCGGCAATACCATGGGAACCATGATCAGCCCCATAATTCCCCGTTTACCAGGAAATTGATACCGGGTGGAGGCCCTGGCTGCAAAAATCCCGAATATGGTTGCAAATACAGATGTAATGACCGCTACCAGCAGACTATTGAGAGCAGCAGCCAACAAGGGTTCGGTTTTGAATACTTCAATGAACCAGGCCAATGTGAAGCCACTAAGGGGGAAAGCAACGATGGTGCTGTCATTGAAGGAAAATATGGGAAGTAGCAATGCAGGGGCATAAAGGAAAACAAGAAATATCCCTATATAAACCACCAGGTATCGTGATTGCTTGGTTTTGGTCATTATTGTCCCTGCCTCAAATATTTGCGATTGAACCATAAAAACACCATCGCAATGGCGGAAACAATAAACATGGCTGATAATGCAAGAGCTGCCCCCAAAGGAGCATTGTTTGCCTTTTTGAATTGAACCTCAATCATGTTGGCTATGAGTAAACCATTCGGCCCCCCAACCAATTTGGGCGTTACGTAATCTCCGATGGTTGGAATGAATACAATTAGCGTGGCTGCAATTATTCCGGGCATGGCAAGGGGAAGAGTTACCCTTATGAATCGTCTGACAGGACCATCACCAAGATCTTCGGATGCCTCTAAAAGAGACCGATCAATTTTTTCAAGGGCAACATAAATGGGGAGAATTGCGAATGGAATCCATGCATGGCTGAGTGTAACCACAATGGCGCCTTGATTGAACAGGAGGAATTTCAAAGGTTCATCGATAAACCCAATACCGATAAGCGACCCGTTGATAACGCCATTGAACCCCAGTATGACCTTCCACAGGAAAATCCTGATCAGATAGCTTGTCCAGAATGGAATGGTAATCAGGAATATCCAAAGAGGCTTTTTCTTCGGGGACACATGAAAGGATATGTAATAGGCAACCGGAAAGGCCAGAACCACGGTTAGGAGGGTTACCAAAATTGAAATCTTGAGGGATCTCAACATCAATGCATGGTAAATTGCTCCCGTCCAGGCTTCCCGGTAATTGTCAAGGGTAAAGTCCCTGATCAGTTCGAGGTAATCCTGGGTCCAGAAGCTCAATGCAAAGACACCCATCAAGGGGAATGCCAGCAACAGCAATGCATAGAAAAATGGGGGGCTGACCAGAATTAAACCTGATTGCCCCCTGATTTTCTGGATAAACGAAAAATTCATTTCACATGGTTGAGTCAAATCCTTGTGGACAAGACTTCTTTATCTCGACAAATATAAAAGTTCCCGATTCGTATACCGGAAGCATGACCTGCTTCCGGTAAAATTCGGGAGGAATCAGAATCCTGCCTTGATCAACTCGAATTCGGCGATCATTTGTTCACGAATTTCATGATTCATGGGCTTTTGGGCCAGGACAGGTACATCGATTGGACCCAATCCCATTTCTACAAGGATTTCTGAACCCAGCTTATCCATTTCTGCCTGATTGCCATGACCATAACCCCATTCATTGACAATGTATTCCACTGATCTTGGTTCAAACCAGGCATTGAAAAAATCGTAGACCTTGGAATCATCATTGGGTCCGTTGGCCAAATCAACATATCCACAAAACCAGGTCGATGACCCTTCCTTTGTCAATCGGTTCATTCTTACATCATGACCTTCCGATTGCATGACTACAGGAGTTTCATTCCAGGCCCAGGCAATCAGTACTTCTCCGCTGGCCATGAGTTGTGATAGCCCCGCACCATCCTGCCAATAATCCCTGACATTCTTGTGGGCTTCCCTCAACCATGCCGAAGCCTTTTCCAGATCCGACTCGGTAACCGATGTCCAGTCAGATACGCCCGTTGCCAGATAAGCCAAAGCATAGGCGTCGTCAACATTATCCGCAATGGAGACTTTTCCAGCATATTTGGGATCGACAAAAACATGAAGACTTTGTATATCCTCTTCAGGAACGAGGTCAGCACGGTAGGCTAAAGCTGTTGTTCCCCAGTCGGCTGGAAGCAAGTAATACTCCCCATCAATCTTGAAGGCTTCTTTCATGACTTCATTGACCTGATCCCACCGTTCGATCCTATCAATCTGCAATGGTTCAAGCAAACCTGCTTCATGCCATTTTGACACCGATTGTGAACAAGGGTGGGAGATATCAGCTTCAAAACCTATTCTAAGCTTTTGAAAAGCTTCCTCTTCTTCACCAAAGAACGAAAAGGTAGGTTCATCACCATGTTGTTCGATGTAGCCCTGATAAAACCCAGGATCATTGTAAGCCGACCAGTCTAATATAACCAGTTCCTCGTCAGCAGCATAGGTTGCAGTGGTACCAAGCCAAAATCCTCCAAATAAACCAATTGAAACCAAAAACAGAGTTCGCATCATTTATCTCCCTGAAATCCAAATAAAAAACTAATGGGCTAGTTTACTGAAGAAACAATAAAAACAAATTGATTATTTTGTCTAGACTGACAAATTTGATCATTTAACCATTGTGGTCAGCCTTACTAATTGTGAATTTACAGCATAATGATTAGTCTATTCTAATTATTGTGTACTGTGGTTCTGGAAACTTTACCCTAATTGTACCATCTACAGACAACAATTTTCGTATTACATTTCCATTTTTCTATTTGAGGCTGTATGGCAAAAATTACCTATATTGAATACAACGGAAAACCGCACGTTATCGAGGTAAAGGAAGGCCTGACAGTAATGGAGGGAGCAAGAGACAATAACATACCGGGCATCGAGGCGGATTGTGGTGGTGCTTGTGCCTGTTCAACCTGCCATGTATATGTTGATGAGGAATGGGTTGACAAGCTACCGGAAAAGGAAGCCATGGAAGAGGATATGCTGGATTTTGCATGGGACCCGGATCCGGTAAAATCAAGACTGACATGCCAACTGCGGGTCACATCCGATTTTGACGGCTTAGTTGTACGCATGCCCGAAAAACAAATTTAATTGAAATAAACCATTCCACAGGGAATAGAGATTGCTTGATCAATGCAGAATTGGACCAATAACCAAACATCAAATATGGCCGATGGCTTGAAGGTCCATGAGTATACGGTTTCTGAAATTTCCCGGGAAATAAACCGGACGATGGAACGGGGATTCCCAATGGTGCGGGTCAAGGGCGAGGTTTCCGATCTGTCCCGTTCACCAAGAGGCCATCTGTATTTTACCCTCAAGGAAGATAATCATGCCCTGTCCGCAATCATGTGGTCCTCAACGGCCAACAGGCTGGGCAACAAATTGGGAAGTATTCTCAAGGAGGGAAGTGAAATCAGTGTCCTGGGCAAGGTAACGACCTTTTCGGGAACATCCCGCTATCAGATTATGGTCAATGACCTTGATTTTGCTGGTGAGGGTGCCATCCTTGCCAAAATCGAAGAATTGAGAACCAGATTGACCCAAGAGGGTGTTTTTTCCTGGCAGAAAGAGGAAGAATTGCCTCTATTTCCAAGCATCATAGGTGTGATCACCTCACCAACAGGCTCTGTCATCAGGGATATTCTCCATCGGTTGAATGAAAGGTTCCCCCGTCAGGTCATTGTCTGGCCAGTTGCCGTGCAGGGTGATAAT
>WTGT01000118.1 GCA_011523445.1 Paracoccaceae bacterium | reverse complement strand
GTGAAAAACATCCAGCCGATCATCGCCGGCAACATTATCGGGATTATCCCAAGCGCCAGTTTCAAGGGCACGGGCATTGGCTTCAGCCAGGATCTCGGCGGCGGAGCCAAACTGGTTGCCGGCTTCGGGAAAGTTCCGAAGACGGCTGTCGGTGATCTGGGATTGGCCGAAATCGGACAGATTGTCACTGACAACGATGGTGATAACGACATCGACATCGCCGACCGCCCTGATTTGAGCGGCGACATGAGCGTGGTCAGCATAGGAATGGAGTTCCAATTCTGATCAGCCGGACACAGCATGGAAGAGGGGCGACTGGATAGTTGCCCTTTCTTTTTGTGTGACTAGAAACCAAAGGGCGTTATATTAAAATGACTCAACAAGGAGAGATAATGATAACTTATATTGAACAAATTCTAAGGTTATAATTTTATTAATGGAGTTTCTTCAGACCGTTAGTTAAACATAAAATATCTTCTTTATTATTTAAACAGCACCAAGATACTCTCAAAGCAGAATTGATTATTTCTTCTGTTAATCCCATCGCTTTTAGTACATGGCTTGGCTAATAATTTTTGTGGTCAAAATCGACCCTAGGTCATGCCATTCCCAAAAACATACCTTTATCTACCAAAACCACCTGGTTTTTGTTTTGAGTGCGGACCAGAGATTAATTGTTTCCCCACTTATTTAGATATCTTATTGATTTAAGGACTAGGTCAAATACAGCGACCTCCATCAACCTCTAGTATTGAACCAGTGATGAAATCCGCCTCATCGGACGAAAGAAACAATGCTGCTGAAGCAATATCAGAAGGGGTGCTGAAGCGACCCAAGGGGATGGAATCCAGAAACTTTTTCCTGATCTCGGGAGTATCGGGGCCACCCATGAAAGCTTCCGTCAAACCGGTTTTGCCAATGACAGGGGCAATTCCACATACCCTGATGTTGTCAGGAGCCAACTCAACCGCCAGGGATTTTGTCATGGTATTGACAGCACCCTTGGTTGAATTGTACCAAGTCAGTCCTGGCCGGGGACGAAAGCCTGCCGTGGAACTGATATTGATCATTGTTCCTCCACCCATGTTCCGCCAGTGTGGAACTATGGCTTGAGTAAAGTTGTAAATGGAAAAGACATTGATTTCGAAGACTTTCCGGAAGGTTTCATAATCCACATCCAAAAGGGGTTGGTTTGAATGACTCCAGCCAGCATTGTTAACCAGAATATTGATAATGGAACCAGAACTAAAAACTGTGTGTATTAAGTTTTGTACATCCTCGAAATCACTCACATCATTTCTGTATAAATCGATGGAAACTTTCGATCCAATACTCTCAATTTCCTGTCTTGTCTGATGCAATCCTTTCTCGTTGAGGTCTGTAAGAATCAAATTTGAACCTTCTTTGGCAAAACGAATGGCGATCTCCTTGCCAAACCCAGAAGCTGCACCTGTAATCAAAGCCGACTTACCATTCAATCGCATACCATTTATTCCCCGTAATATTGTACAACCGTTTTAATCTGCGAAAATTCCTTTAATGCTTCCATGCCCTTTTCCCTTCCGTGGCCACTCATTTTGGTTCCACCGAAAGGTAATTCCACACCCCCACCAGCACCATAGCAGTTAATGAATACCTGACCACAATTCAGTTTTCTGGACAATCTTATTTGCCTGCTGCCATCACGAGTCCAAACACCGGAAATCAACCCGTATCTTGTTCCATTGGCAATATTTATTGCTTCGGCTTCATCCTGAAATTTGATACAAACCAATACCGGTCCAAAGATCTCCTCCCGGGCAAGTTTGTCATCGGGATCTACAGGACCAATCAGAGTAGGAGGAAAATAATACCCTGAGGAAGATGCCGATGATGCAATTTCACCTTTGGCAAGGAACAAATCCTCATTCACCCCCTTTAGGTAATCGGTTACCCTTTCTTTTTGTTTCAACGAAATCAGCGGCCCCAGATCATGATTCTGATCATATGGTCCAGCAACAAGTTTCGAGAACCGGGATTGCAGCTCACAAACAACCTCGTCATATATGGAATCCTGAATAAGAATTCTTGAACCCGCAGAACAGGTTTGACCGGCATTTTGAATAATTGCATTAACGATGATTGGCAAGGCCATCTTTAGATCGGCATCGCTGAAGACAATCTGTGGTGATTTTCCTCCCAGCTCCAGGGTACAGGATATATGGTTCTTGGAAGCCTGAGCCTGGACGTTTGATCCAACTTCGGGTGATCCGGTAAAGGAAAGAAAATTAATGTCTTGATGGGAAGCAAGGGCTGATCCGGCCTCCTCACCTATACCGGTTACCAGATTGATGGAGCCTTTCGGAAAGCCTGCATCATGGGCCAATCCGGTTAGGGCAATTGGGGTAAGACACGCGTCTTCGGCAGGCTTGAAAACAACACAATTACCCATCGCCAAGGCAGGAGCCAATGTTCTTCCAAACATTTGCGCGGGATAGTTCCAAGGAATTATATGCCCTGTTACCCCCAGGGGTTCTCTTACCAATTGAACCTGATAGTCTTGAAGATAGGGAATTGTTTCACCACCAAACTTGTCCGCAGCACCACCATAGAATTCAAAATACCTTGCTGTTGCTACAATATCTGCATTCGCCTGTTTAAGTGGTTTCCCAGTATCACTGGCTTCCAATTCTGCTAACTCGTTTATGTTGTCCTCGATGGCCTTGCCCAATCTAGCAAGTAATCTTCCTCTTTGTACGGGATTTAAATTTGACCATGCTCCGCTTTCAAAGGCTGTACGGGCTGCTTCAACGGCCTGATCAATATCATTTTCGGTTGAGGCGGGAAGGGATGCCAAGGGTTTGCCCGATGAAGGGCGGTAGGTATCCATGTATTGGCCTGCAATCGGGGCACACCATTCACCATTGATGAAATTTTGCTTTTGGGGAATTTCGGGTTGGATGGCCATAGTCAAATTAATGATAGTCAGCAGTTAATGAAAAGTCGTCACCTTTCCTTGACATAAGGTTCTCCACCTGCCTTGGGTGGAATGGCCTTACCAACCAAGCCTGCCAGAATTACAATGGTCAGGATATATGGCAGTGCCTGCATGAACTGAACGGGTATGGTTCCGACACCTTCTATTGTGATATTTTGATACCTGATCGCAATTGCTTCCAGAAAGCCGAACAACAGGCAGGCATAAAGGGCGTAGGCAGGACGCCATTTGGCAAAAATCAAGGCAGCAAGGGCAATGAACCCCTTGCCAGCAGTCATGTCCCGGATGAAACCAGCGGCCATGCCCGTTGCCAGATAAGCACCTCCCAATCCACAAAGCAACCCACAAATCAAAACGGCCCGGTACCTGAGGAAAGAAACTGAAACGCCCCCCGTATCAACAGCTTCGGGGTTTTCACCTACTGCTCTAAGCCTCAGTCCAAACCTGGTCTTAAACAACAACCACCAGGTGAACGGTACGGTCAACAGCGCAACATAAACCAAAATGGTATGGCCCGAAAGAAGTTCACTGTAAATTGGTCCAAGAAAAGGAATCTTGCCTATCGACTCGGCAAAGGGGAACTCAATGGGCAGGAAGCGGCCATCACCCGAAAGGGATGGTGTTCTGCCACCCAAACGAAACCAATTCTGCCCGATCAGTGCGGTCATTCCGGATGCCAGGAAGTTTATTGCCACTCCTGAGATCAATTGATTACCTTGAAAGGTAATTGAGGCAAACCCGTGAATGGCTGCCAATATCATGGAAGCAGTCAAACCCGCCATCAAACCTAGCCAAACCGATCCTGTCGCTGCAGCAACAGCCGCAGAAAAGAAAGCTGAGGCCAGCATTTTACCTTCCAGCCCGATATCAAAGATACCTGATCGTTCCGAAAACAATCCTGCCAGGCAGGCAAAAATGAGGGGTGCCGATAGCCTGAGCATCGAATCAAGAATCTGAATGATCGTCAGATAATCCATCAGTTCTGCTTCGTATTAAGTTTCATGAATATCTTCCCGATGGGAACTCGTACCAGATTTTCCAAGGCACCTGTAAACAGGATTACCAAGGCCTGTATGACAACAATCATTTCCCTGGAAACGGCTGGCATTTCAAATTCAAGTTCGGCACCACCTTGATAAAGGACACCAAACAAGACCGCAGCCAGGAAAACACCAAGCGGATGAGACCTTCCCATCAGAGCAGCGGCGATACCCACAAAACCAGCTCCTTGCACCGAATCGATCAACAGTCTTTCGGCTTCCCCCATGACCGAATTGATGGACATCATTCCAGCAAGACCCCCGGATACAAGCATTGAAACCATGATGATCTTGAAGGGGGAAATACCTGCATAAACGGCAGCTGTCTCACTCCAGCCGAAAGCTCTTATGGCGTAACCCATACGGGTTCTCCAGATAAATAGCCAAATCAGGAAACATGCGAGAACCGCTAGTAGGAAAGTGATATTCAGGGGCGGTGACTTGGGGAATGCCATTCCAAACCAGCCAAAGATATCATGGGCCGAAGGGAGGTTCGAACCTGCAACGAATTTAGCTGATTCCGGTGCCATTTGACCCTTGGGTTTAAGGACATGAACAAGCAAATAAACCATCAGGGAATAGGCAATGAAGTTGAACATGATCGTCGTGATGACGATATGGCTTCCACGCTTGGCCTGAAGGTAGGCTGGAATAGCTGACCAGGCAGCACCGAATAGGGCTGCTGACATTATTGCAACAGGAAAGGCAATGGTCCAATGTGGCCAGTCAATGAACAAACATACGAGTGCGGTACCAAGCCCACCAACCATGGCCTGACCCTCACCACCAATATTGAACATTCTGGCATGGAAGGCTACAGCAACGGCCAATCCGGTAAATATGAAATTCGTGGCATAATATAAGGTATAACCTAGCCCGTAAGCTGAGCCGAGAGATCCATTGATTATGATTTGCATGGCTCGAAAGGGGTTTTCGCCAATGTAGACAACCACCAGTCCGGAAATCATGAAGGCAAGAAACAGGTTGATTAACGGAATCAGTACCAGATCGACCCATTTGGGTAAATTCTTCATGCTACTGATTCCATTGCTGGTTGTTCCCCGGAACCATCTTCGATTCCTGCCATCAGCAATCCAAGTTCCGACTCATTGGTTTCTTCCGTTATGCGTTCGCCGATAATTTTTCCATCAAACAAGACCGCAACCCTGTCCGATAGTGAAAATATCTCATCTAGTTCAACACTTACGAGAAGTATGGCAACTCCCTTGTTTCTGAGGTCAATGATTTTTTGGTGAATAAACTCAATAGCTCCAATATCCACACCTCTAGTTGGCTGACCTACGATCAATACCTTCGGGTGCTGCTCCAGTTCTCGAGCCAGAACAATTTTTTGCTGATTACCACCGGAAAAGTTTTTGACCAGATTATTGGGGGTAGGGGGACGGATATCAAATTTGGCCATTTCCTCACGGGCAATTTCACGGGTTTTTCCATTATCCATCAATAGCCAGTTTTTGTTGAATTCATCCTTGTGGTGATATCCGAACGCAATGTTTTCCCAGGCAAAAAAATCCAGGATCAAACCGAGTTTTTGCCGATCTTCGGGAACATGTGAAACCCCATATTCCCGTCTTGATCTTGCATCCGACCCCTTGCCATGCAAAGCAATTTCTTCACCATCAATTTTCATGGAACCAGTTGCAGGTGATATTCCTCCCAAGGCTTCAAGAAGTTCTGTCTGGCCATTGCCGGCAACACCTGCAATTCCCAGTATCTCTCCCTTTCTTACATGAAATGATACATTCTTTAGGGCTGTTACGCCTCGTTTATCCGTAACACTGAGGTTATGGACCTCCAGAGATTTGTCTCCCACTTCTGTGGCGTCCTTTTCAACCCTGAGCAAAACAGACCTGCCAACCATTAATTCTGCCAACTCCTGGGGATTGGTTTTACTTGTTTCCAGGGTGGCTGTCATTTCGCCACGCCTCATGACGCTTACAGTGTCGGTAACCGACATGATTTCTTTCAGTTTGTGGGTAATCAAGATTATGGTCTTGCCTTCTTTGGACAGGTTTCGCAGAATATTGAACAGATGATCGGCTTCGGCTGGTGTCAAAACTCCCGTTGGTTCATCCAAAATAAGTATGTCTGCCTGTCGATAAAGGGCTTTGAGTATTTCAACACGTTGTTGATGTCCCACGGACAAGTCTTCAATCAGGGCATCAGGGTCCACTTCCAGTGAATAGGTAGATGCCAAGTCAGAAAGAAGTACCCTTGCATTGTTTAGGGCTGGGTTGATTAAAAAACTGTTTTCTGTACCCAGAATGACATTTTCCAGGACTGTAAAGTTTTCGACCAATTTGAAGTGTTGGTGAACCATACCGATGCCAGCCTCGATTGCGACATGGCTGTCGGTGATATTAATGTGCTCGCCATTAATATAGATTTCTCCCGAGTCAGATTTGTAAAATCCATAGAGAATAGACATCAGGGTCGATTTACCGGCACCATTTTCACCGACAATGCCATGGATTGATCCCTTGTTTACTTTCAGGTTTATATTCTTATTGGCCTGAACCGGACCAAAGGATTTCGAGATTCCCCTGAGTTCAATCATAGGTGCAGCACTGTCGTGCTGCACCTTAGTATTCATCACTGATACTCAAACAATATTAGCTGGCCGGACAGCTGTCATCAGTTGTGTAGTCGTGGACAACAGTGTCGCCATTGATGATTGAAGCCTTGGTAGCCTCGACCATTTCCAGTACTTCTGCTGAAATCAGATCTTGATTGTTTTCATCCAAGGCATATCCAACACCATCTTCCTTCAGGCCAAGTACAACTATTGAGGTATTCAAATCCTCTCCTTCAGAGAAAGAATTGTAAACTGCCACGTCAACCCTTTTCAACATCGAAGTCAAAACGGAACCAGGATGTAGGTGATTTTGGTTGGCATCAACACCGATACCCAAAATACCAGCGTCAGCAGCTGCTTGCAGTACACCAACACCAGTTCCACCGGCAGCATGGTAAACAACATCAGCTCCAGAAGCTATCTGTGCCTTGGTCAATTCACCACCTTTGACAGGATCGTTCCAGGCGGAAGGATCGTTACCGGTCATGTTTTGTATTACGTTGATATCGGGATTTGCAGCCTTGACGCCCTGTACATAACCACAACCAAACCTACGAATTAACGGAATGTCCATGCCGCCGACAAAGCCGACTGTATTGGAAGCCGTGGTCATACCAGCGATTAGACCCACCAGATAGGATCCCTCATGCTCCTTGAACACGATTGATTTTACATTGGGCTGAGCAACGACAAAGTCGATAATGGCGAAATTGGTATCAGGAAAATCCGGAGCAACGTTGTCAAGAACACTGCCGAATGCAAATCCGGTCATGACAATCGGATTACTTCCCCCTTCGGCCAATCTACGAAGAGCTTGTTCTCGTTGAGCTTCGGATTGAATTTCAATTTCTCTATACGATCCACCGGTCTCACTTTTCCATTTTTCGGCACCGTTCCAAGCACTCTCGTTGAAGGATTTGTCGAACTTACCTCCGATATCAAAAACTATTGCAGGTTCTGCAAATAGATTAACTCCCATGAACAATAGGGCCAGCAAGGAGGCGAATGTTCCCTTAATGATTTTCATTTTAT
>WTGT01000176.1 GCA_011523445.1 Paracoccaceae bacterium | reverse complement strand
ACAGCCTTACCTACAGGGATTTTTAGCAGTCTCAACGCTGTTTGCCCATCTCGCCTTTGGTACCGAGATAGTTACCGAACCGGTGTTGACTGGTCCTGCAATAGTTGATGCCTCGAATATCGAAAGCGCACTGGCAGGTGTTGCTCTCGGTGCACGATAGGTAAAATGAAGGCACCCGGATAGAGGCCGGGTGCCTTCATAATTCCCTCAGAAAATATTATTTTTGATTATTGTAATTTGAATGTATATTAGCTGATCTACAAGAAGGGAAACGAAGTGAATAGTGATTCAACAAACAGCACGGATGATTCCACAGATAACGAGACAAAAGGGACAATGATGAGTTCAATCATTGCCATTTTGAGGCGTCCTGAGGTTGGAGCCTTTGTAGGTATGCTGCTTGTTTTTTCATTCTTCGGGTATTTCGGTTTTGACCGGAATTTTCTTTCTCCCTTTGGTACTTCAAGTTGGGTCAATGCTGCTTCCACAGTAGGCATTATAGCAATTCCGGTAGGATTTCTAATGATTGCGGGAGAACTTGATATTTCCATAGGGGCCGTAGTACCTGCAGCAAAGATGTCGATTGCAATCGCCTGCGGTCATTACGGGTTACCAATCCTAATGGGCCTATTAATTACATTTGCTATCGCCGCATTTATTGGTTGGGTAAACGGGACTATCGTAACTCGGACCAATGTTCCTTCACTTATAGTAACCCTCGCAACACTCTTTGCTGTCAGTGGTCTCACATTATTTTTGTCGCTCCTGTTGACCGATAGGACAACACAAGCCCTTTACTCACCAGACTGGGCAAAGGAACTGTTCGGAGCTTATCACTTCTGGGGATTTCAATCCTCGGTCTTCTGGTGGGTTGGCCTTGCCGTAGTGTTCTTTCTGGTTCTACATCATTCTCCATGGGGAAACTGGATCTTTGCCCTTGGTGGTGACAAGGAAAGTGCCCGCAATGCAGGTGTTCCCATCAATCGGCTGAAGATAGCCCTGTTCATGCTGGCATCAATGGCCGCAGCACTTTCCGGAGTATCTGAAACCATTCTGTCGAATTCGGCAACGACCACGACAAATTTTGCACTGATATTCAACACCATTATTGCTGTAGTTGTCGGTGGGGTTCTTCTAACAGGAGGATTCGGTACTGTACCTGGAATTTTCTTTGGTACAGCGACACTGGGGATTGTACAACAGGGCATCGGGTACACTCCTTTTGACCGAAATCTTTCAAGCCTCATAATTGGTGTAATGCTTCTGATAGCGGTTCTAATGAATAATACCTTCCGTAGAATGGCAACAACCATGTCAACTACGAAAAGATGAAGGAGGTTGAGGTCATGTCAGACAAAACTCCCATCCTAGAGTTACGCAAAGTCGACAAATCATTTGGCCCAATCGACGTCCTCCATGATATTACACTCAAGGTTCATGAAGGCGAAGTGCTTTGCCTTTTGGGGGACAATGGAGCTGGCAAGTCAACCCTGATAAAAACACTTGCCGGTGTTTACAGACCAAATGCTGGACAGATTCTGATGGATGGGGAACCAATCCAGTTCAGGAATCCCCGTGATGCTCATGATCGCGGAATAGCAACAGTTCATCAATTCGGGGGGACCTATCCCCTAATGTCTATTGGCCGTAATTTTTTCGTTGGGGTAGAACCCACCAAGGGTTGGGGCCCATTTAAAATGTATGATCGACGTCGTGCCAACAAAATCTCGATCAGGGAAATGCAGGAATTCGGGATTACGCGTGTTAATGATGGTGATCGTCTCGTGGGTGGTTTGTCAGGTGGCGAAAGACAATCACTATCCATTGCTCGAGCTGTATACTTCGGTGCCAGAGTATTAATTCTTGACGAACCGACAGCAGCACTTGGCGTTAAACAAGCAGCACATGTTCTTCGTATTGTGAATGAAGCAAAGCGTCGTGGTCTTGCCGTAATTTTCATAACCCATCAGGTTATGCATGCCTTGGCTGTGGGTGATCACTTCGCCGTTTTGATAAGAGGCTCCATTGCTGCAGACTTCCGTAAAGGTGAGAAGTCCCGCGAGGAAATAACTGATCTTATGGCAGGGGGCGAAAGCATGGCAGATCTCGAAGCAAATATCACTACCGATATAGCTATTTAACTACTGGAATAGGCCAATGTCTATCCGAATGGCAGTCATCGGAGTAGGAATAATGGGCAGTGACCACGCTAAAATTATAGCAGAGGACCTGCCGGGAGCCAAACTCCAGGTTATTTGCGATATGGACAAGTCCAAGGCCAAGTCTGTAGCGGATGCCCATGGGGCACAAGATATTTCGACTGATCCGGAAGGGGTAATCATACGTGGTGATGTTGATGCTGTAATCATCTCCTCACCAGATTTTACCCATGCTCCTCTTGCAAAGGCCTGTATCACAGCAGGTAAACGTGTATTGTGTGAAAAACCTTTGTCGGATTCTTCCATTGAATGCCTTGACGTAATGGCGGCAGAGAAAAACTCCAATGCCCTTTATGTGATGTTGGGTTTCATGCGGCGTTTTGATCAGTCCTATGTTGAGATGAAAGCAGCTTTGGATAACAACAATCTTGGTCGGGCATTGATGATGCATAACTTTCACCGCAATGTGGAAATTCCTACCTCCGATTTCAGTGCTAGCATGGCCATCAGCAACTCTGCTCCCCATGAGTTTGACGTGGCACGATACGTGCTCGGCACGGAATTTGCTTCAATAGCCGCATTTAAACCCCACAGAGCAGACGGTAAGGTTGCGCCTGTAATTATGGTTTTGGAAACGGTTGACGATCAACTGGTTACAATTGAAATAAACAATAATGCCGCATACGGTTATGATGTTCGTGCCGAGTTGGTTGGGGAAACTGGTAGCATTTCCATAAACAACAATGCAAATACAAGAACCGATACCAATTTTTCTTCAAGTACAAGTTATGATGCCGACTGGCGAAGTCGGTTTCATGATGCATACATTCATCAAAACCGTAATTTCCTGAATTTTGTCAAAACAGGGTACTTTCCGGAAATTGCAAGCGATTGCTGGGATGGATATTGTACTGCTCTAGTAGCCGAATCGGGAATAAAATCTCTACTTTCGGGGACTAAGCAAAGAATCAGGTTGATTCCCAAACCTGAATTATATCGAAATCGTGAAGGAGTAATGGCATGAAACTTGGATTTGTTTCGGACAGTCTTGGGTCAGTTCCCTTTTATGACATGCTTGACCATGCCGTCCGTCTGGAAGTAAGTGGGGTTGAAATCAATACCTGTGGCTGGTCTACTGCACCTCATTTCAATTTGAATGAAATGCTTGGCAGTTCAGATAAACAAAAGGCCTTCAAGACAGCATTTGACGACAGGGGATTGGAGGTAATTTGCCTCAATGCCAATGGCAACCCTCTACATCCCAAAGATCCAAAACAGTGTGAAGACCTGAAGAATACAATCCGTGTTGCAGGTGAAATGGAAATAAAAATGATCTGCGGCATGTCTGGATTGCCGGCAGGTTCAAAAAACGACACAATGCCCAACTGGGTAGTCAGTAGTTGGCCACCGGAAACCCAGGATATTCTACGATATCAATGGGAAGAAAAACTCATCCCGTTCTGGACAGAGATCGTATCTTTGGCCAAAGAGAATGGCGTCGAAAGGATTGCATTGGAGCTTCATGGTAATCAATGCGTCTATAATGTTCCTTCTCTAATCAAATTGCGAAAATCGGTCGGACCTTTGATCGGTGCGAATCTTGACCCTTCGCATCTTTTCTGGATGGGTGCAGATCCACTGGTTGCCGTTGAGGCACTTGGCAATGCAATTTATCATGTTCATGCAAAAGATACCTTTATCAATCCCACAGTACAGGCAACAACTTCATTGCTTGAAAACGGATCGCTAATGAATATCCCGGCTCGTAGCTGGTCTTATATCACGCTTGGCCATGGGCATGGTGAACAATGGTGGAGGGAGTTTTGTTTCCGGCTCAGAATGAATGGATACGATAGCTGGTTAGCAATAGAGCATGAAGATGTGATTCTCAATTCTTTGGAAGGTTTGGAGAAATCTGTGTCACTTATGAAAAGTGTTATGCCTTCGGCAATCGCTGATTACAAACCTCAAGAAATTTGAAAAGCATGGTCAATTAAAACTTCCGGGAACACGAAAGCCATAGAAAAAAGGAGTCATTCCATGTATCACAACCGTCCTCATGTTGAAGATATCCGTGCAATGAAAAAACGTGGTGAAAAAATCTCCATGTTATTCGTTACTACTTATGAAGAAGCTAATGCAGCAGCTAAAGCTGGTATCCATATGCTTTCAATTGAAGGTCGTTTCTTTGATGAGCAAATGAGGGAAGCAGCGGGAGATTGTTTTGTGCAGGTAGGTTTGCCCTATGGAGGCTGGGGCCGCTTCGAAGGTCGTCCGATTGCGACTGCAGAAGACTATCTGCGAGCAGCATTCCATTATGCTGGTATTGGTGGTGATGCCTATTATTGTTCTGCTTCCTGTGATATTCAGAAGGTTCTTTGTGACAACCATCTACCTGTAGTTGGACACATTGGCTTGATTCCCAGTTATATCACTTGGACCGGTTGGCGTGCAGTCGGCAAGACATCAGAGGAGGCATTAGCCCTCTGGGAACACACCCAGATGCTTGAAAAGATTGGTGTTTTTGGAGCAGAACTTGAGGTTGTTCCAGAACCTGTAGCAAAGTTTTTGACTGAAAACTCCACTCTAATTATGCTCGGAATGGGGGCTGGTAAATATGCTGATGCACAATATCTTTTTACTGAAGATGTCTGTGGTTACGGCAAGAATCACAAGCCACGTCATGGAAAGATGTACCGTAATTTTGCACCGGAACTTGAACGTTTGCAGAGCGAACGAATTACCGCTTTCAAGGAATTTAAGGCAGATGTTGAATCTGGAGGCTATCCAGGTGAGGAGCATACAGTATCAATAAAGGACAATGAATTTGATGCTTTCTTGCAAGCCGTTCGAGTTTGATTGATGTAATTTTGCGTTTTCCGAGATTTGGATCATGATGGATTTGGGATAGGCCAATTCTGGTGATACAAACCATTCACCAATACTTAATAAAACAAGAGGGTATCTCAAAAAAACTGGCAATTGAATTTATTTTAACTCCATTTCGAATGTTGTTTTGGGTTCCAAAGGTCTATGTAACATTTACTATTTTGAATACATATTCAGAAAATCACTCTAAAATTGTCAAGCAGGCAACAATTTATATCGGGACTTCCTTTTATTTAGAAGTTTGAACAAACGGATTTGTACCGTAAGTTAATCCTTCCTGGTGATACTCATGCACAATATAGTAGAGAACAGGATTTCCTTGAATGATGTCAGTTACAAGGTTAATGGCAAAACCATAATCCAAAATCTTAATCTTGAAATAACCGAAAAACGGATAGGAATAGTTGGTCGCAATGGTTCGGGGAAATCATCCCTGGTCAGATTGATAGGGGGATTAATCAAACCTTCCAGTGGAGATATACTTGTCAACGATATCAATGTTTATTCCGACCGGAAGAATGCAATCAGGACAATAGGAATGGTATTCCAAAATCCTGATCATCAAATAATTTTCCCCACGGTTTTACAGGAACTCACCTTTGGTTTGAACAATATTGGTTATACGAGGGACAAAGCAAAAGAACTTGCCCTGAAGATATTGGAGAATTTTGGCAAATCCCATTGGGCTGAAAGACCTGTATCAACCCTCTCGGAAGGTCAAAAGCATCTGGTTTGCCTTTTGTCGGTTCTGGCCATGCAACCCTCGATCATTTTATTGGATGAGCCCTTTACCGGCCCTGATATTCCTACGGTCAAAATATTGGAGCGATTTTTGTCAGCATTGGATCAAACAATTCTGCTGATATCACATGACCCGCAAACACTGATTGATTATGATCGGGTAATATGGCTCGAAAAGGGTGTAATCGTCATGGATGGAAGCCCCTCCAAAGTACTGGATGAATTCAAACAGGAAATGTATCGAATTGGAGATGAAGATGTTGAGTTTGAATTCTCCAATTAAGACCCCTTACCATAGTCTTCCAGTTGTTTGGAAACTGGCTATCCTCTCCATCACCACAATTATTGTCTACCAGTTGGAAAACCATCTGACTCTCACGGCATTGTTTCTGGCATTATTCTTCCTCAACCTGATACCTGGCATTAATTTTCTCAAACTGGCCATTAGGAATCTTACCCCCATAATACCCTTCATGGTGATTATATTGCTTTGGCATGTCTTCACGGGTGCGATTGTCCAAGGTATGGTTTTGCTGGTAAAATTCTTGATTGTTATTAGCCTTGCCAATCTGGTGACCATGACATCTCAATTGGATGACATGATTATCCTGATTGAGAAACTGGTAAAACCCCTCGGGAAAATCGGGTTGGATTTGTCATTTTTGGGTTTAACTTTCGGATTGGTAATCAGATCGGTTCCCAATTTACTGGAAATCACCAAGAGATTGAATTTTTCATGGCGAAGTCGCTCCTTGAAAAGACCTACCTGGAGATTAGTTTTTCCATTGATATGTTTTGCTTTGGATGATGCAGATCATGTTGCCGAAGCCATCAAAGCACGAAGACCAAACAAAGGTTAGATAGATCGACCATGGAAAGAAATATTGCTTATATCGCCCTTTTTGCAGCCTTTACAGCAGCCTTGGGCTTTATCCCGATCATTACCTTGGCATTTGGTGTTCCGATTACGGCCCAAACGCTTGGCGTCATGCTCGGTGGTTGTATCTTGGGCAGTTGGAGAGGCGGTCTTGCAAGTCTTTTACTAATAGTCCTCATCGCATTGGGTGTCCCCTTATTGGCCGGAGGTCGTGGCGGATTGGGACTATTCTTCTCCCCATCGGGGGGCTTTTTGATCGGCTGGCCTATTGGAGCGTTCGCATGTGGTTTGATCATGGAACGTTTCAGGACAACCCACCCTTTTGCGATCAGTCTGATTGCATCTGTTATTGGAGGCATAATTGTTGTTTACATTCCAGGAATTTTCGGCATGTATCTGGTTCTGGAACAACCCCTTGTCCAAATCATCTACTCGATTATGGTTTTCGTGCCCGGAGACCTAATCAAGGCCATTATTTCAGGTTTGATCATTATGCTCTTGTGCAAATATAGACCGGAATCCGTGATTTCCCGGAATGGCTAAGACAGACCTTCAGGAGATAGTACTCGCCAGGAGATCAATTCGTGGTTTCCTTCCAGATCCTGTTTCTAGATCGAGCCTCGCAAAAATCCTGCAATTGGCCAGAAGTGCTCCAAGTGGTGCAAATCTACAACCCGGGAGGTTTACGGTTTTCACCTCGGATGCCTTGGAGAATTTAACAAATATCCTCATACAGGCCATCAGGGATGAACGTCCAAGCGTATCGGAATATTCATATTTTCCCAATCCGTTGCCTGAGCATCTTCTGGCTAGAAAAAGGGCGACCGGCTTTGGATTGTATGATGCTCTCAATATAGCCAAAAGAGATATCAAGGCCAGAAAAAGGCAGTTTGAACACAATTACCGTTTTTTTGGGGCCCCAGTAGGGATGGTAGTCAGCATTGACAAGCGTATGGGTAAAGGCTGCTTCATGGATCTGGGAATGGCCATCCAAAATCTTCTGATCGGCATTGAAACCGAGGGATTGTCGAGCTGTGGCATTGGTGCCCTGGCCAACTATGGTG
>WTGT01000033.1 GCA_011523445.1 Paracoccaceae bacterium | reverse complement strand
ACGTAAACGTTTCGACCGTGTCGCAGAACTTGTTGAGGGCTTCGAAACATCATTTGGTCTGGAGCTACTGTCAACTGTGCATTGGGTGTCTAAACATGAGAAAACCGAGACAAACAAGGAACTTTTGGATAATGTCTATGGATGGAATAATAAAAAACAAAAGTTTACTCCCCGCCAGATCGATATCGCATATGATACATTAACGCAGAAAGGTTGGTTAAACTGATATTATCAACTGCAATTGCAATCCTTTTCATTTATTTCATGAAACACTCCTAACACTTTTTAATACGGCAAGTGAATTTTGCCCTCCATATCCATTTCACAGGGATTGGCATTCACAGTCGGATTTTCCTGTAGCAAACGAGAATTTAAGCCAGATGGAAATTCACTACAGATAATCTAATTATAAAGGGTAGTGATCCAGAAACTCAGGCTAAAAACTGATGATAGTTCCACCAATGGCAATAACCACGACATGAATTCCACTTGCAACGGCATAAATCTGGATTAACATTTTCTTCTCTATCTTAGCCAATTTGGTATCCTACTTGGCAAGATATTTTCGTAACAATACCCAGCCCCTGTCGTAGAGTTCGTACATTGTTTTCATTCTACTCTACCTGACAAATAAAGAAATTAATATGTTAAGTGAAAATCAAGGTCATTATCTTGGCTATAAGATCACAATAATACTTAAGAGGTAAACTTGTTTGAAGAAATATTAACTTTCCTGTACAACATTATCAAACTACCTGGCTTCATGCCTGCTGTATTGGGTGCGTTAACAGGCGCTATCGTAAGTTTCATTCCTTTGTATTTTATCCAGAACCGTGCTTTCAAAAAAGATGAGAAAATACGTGCTTCTGAATACAATCGTTCCCAGCAAGCAATGAGAAAAACTCTGATAATTAAGTTATTAAAGATCAATGCTGATATTTCTAACATTCATCAACATATCGAAGAGTCATTCCATCATTTTAGTGATTTCAAGGGCAAAATTGAGCCATGGGGAATCCTGAAACCATTGTCATTAATTCCAGATAAAATCAGTATTTCATTTGATGAATTGGGTATGCTACTTGGTCTTGGTGATTTTGACCGCTTTCAAAAGGTATGTAATATGGAAGCTGATCACAAATTTGTTTTAGGTGCAGCAAAAGAATACAGAAAACTTCGCGAAGAACTATTCAAAAATTTGCCTCCACTTTCTAATGTTGATGGTACCCTTGGCATGTATAGGGATTCCAACAATGTGTCACCTGAACTGAAGCTAAAGATGGAAGAAATCAATGAATTCATTGGAATATGGAGAAAAAAATCGACAAAGTATGCTACCGAATCTAAGCAGACACTTGATGAACTTATCAAACTCCTAGAAAGCAAGTTGGACATACATCAAAGGAAAGAATTTAATTCATGAATTGCTCTTTAACTCTATTTTCCCTTTCACCTAAAATAGTTGCAGAATTAAATAACTTCGTGCCAGCTCATTAAATTTATACACTGCCTTTTTTGGATTATTATGCCAAGTTTAATATAGTTACCAACAACAAACCTCTTTTGAGGTGAGGATTTGTTATCTATTAGGGATTTTTAATGCTTAACTGGATGGATATCACAAACTCTTTTCCATAGGCCTACCCCAACCACCGCCCTTGGCAGTTTCGATAATGATTTCATCACCATTATCTACTTCAAGGTCACTTACGAAGGCATATCGGACGGGATCGGTTCCCACTTTCCTGACTTCAAACTTGTTGGTTCCTCCCGGATTTCCACCGTTTAGACCCCATACCGGATTTTTACTGCGACTGTAACCGGCTGATACCACTGCCTTCCCTTTCATACGGTAGGAGGTCGAGAGGCTTTTACCACCCTCATACAAACCCTTACCTGTTTGATCGTCTAGCAGTCTCTTCCAACCAACTTCCATTCCATATCTGGCTTCACATATTTCGACTGGGCAAACATAGGTTTCGCCATGACTAAAGGAATACATGCAATTCAACCCATCCCTTGTCGATGTTGCACCCCATCCACCGAGCTGAGGCTCAACCATGGTATACTTCCTGCCCGTTATCGGATGCACTCCTGCAATGACCGTTCCACAGATTGAACTGAAATGTCCGGCCGGCAGTTGCTCAGGCATTGCCCTGGCCATGCATTGCAACAAGAGATCGAAAAGTCGAATGCGGGTTTCAAAATAATAACCGTGGGGTGCTGTCCCAGTGGCCTCGAATACTGTTCCCGGTTTGGTTATGACCTTGAGGGGTTTGAAGGATCCCTCGTTACAAAACAGATTGGGGTCGGTGAGTACCTTGAATAGCATCTGGGATGAAATAACGGCACCATCCCTGCTGGTATTGTAGGGGCCTGCCTTTTGTTCGGGATTGTCAGTCAAATCAACGACAAACTCATCCTCCGTGATGGTTATGGCAACCTTCCAGAGATCATCGTTTTCCTGTATCTCCGAAGCCTCGAACCGGCCCTTGGGTAATTCCAAAAGCCCCTTTCTGGCCCTCTTTTCCCCTTCTTCAAACAAATCCTCCAAAGCAAGATTGTAATTCCCCATGCCATAGGTACCGGCAAGTTCGGTAATTCTCTTGCCGGCCCGTCGACTGGCTGATATCTGGGACCAGAGATCGCCCTTGGCGATTTCGGGCAGTCGGGAATTGCAGGTTATGATTTCGAGGAGCGAAGTTACTGGTTTCCCCCTTTCAAACAGTTTGACTGCAGGTAGTCTCAAGCCTTCCTGAATGATTTCGTTGACCCTGGTTGACATGGACCCGGGTGTTGACCCTCCCACATCGGACCAATGTCCTATGGAAGAGGCCCAGGCAATGCATTCACCCTTGAAGAAAACAGGCAGTGAAACCACGACATCATTAAGATGGGTTACTCCACCATAATAGGGATCGTTGGTAATAAACAGATCACCTTCCTCAACCTTCTCCAAGCCATGGATTTCGATTATCCGCTTGACAGCCTTATCCAGTATGCCAACAAATGTTGGAATACCGGCACCTGATCCCACCAGGTTGCCATGCTTGTCCGTGATGCCAGTACCAACATCCAATACCTCATAAATAATGGGACTCATGGAAGTCTTCTTGAGGGTTTCAAACATCTCGTCGGCAGCAGCGACCAATCCGGCCTGAATAACCGATATCGTGATGGGATCCCTTGTCATGGCTATACGCGAATGATGTCCCTTGATAAGGAGGAAAGAATCTCGGGGCCATCTTCCCTGAGAATCACAATTTCCTCCAGCCTCACTCCAAACTTGCCTGGCAGGTAAATCCCTGGCTCGATGGAAAAGACCATTCCCGTTTCCAATATGGTTCCCGAAGAGGCTGTAATATAAGGCGGTTCATGTACTTCAATTCCCAATCCATGTCCGGTCCTGTGAACAAAATATTCACCATATCCCGCTTTCGTAATTACACCTCTGGCTGCCTGGTCAACTTCCCTTGCCCTGACCCCAGGTCTGGTAATTTCCATGGCACTGTTGACCGCCTCATTGACAATGCCGTGGACCTTGACCATCTCCTCAGATGGTTCTCCCAATACGGCAAAGCGGGTTATATCACTTGAGTATTCACCTTTCTGCCCACCGATATCAATGACTATTCCATTACCCGTTCCCAGAATACTCGATCCAGTGTGATGATGCGGCAAAGCCCCATTCGGGCCGGCCCCGACAATGGCAAATTTCATCGCGGTATTCTGGTCCTTGAATTTCCTCTCTATGATTGCAGCCACTTCCAGTTCTCTCATACCTGGCTTGATGGCAGCAATGCCGGCAAGCATTGCCTGATCGGCTATGGATGCATTTTCCTTGAGGCTCGCATACTCCATTTCATCCTTGCGCATTCTGAGGGCACCAACGGTATTTTCCGTGAAACTCCGGTTGGCCCCAGGTAAATGGTCAATCAATAGCATGGCAAAATCTGCCCGCATCGTTTCATCAAGCACGATATTTCTGGCGTTTCCAGCCCCAACATCATCAAGGGCTGCTAGTAAGGCCTTGATCGGTCCTTCATCATCGGCCCATTCATGGCAGGTAATGGAACATCTTTGCCTAGTATCCTCGGCATTGAGCGCGGGCATAAGAAAGGCTTCCCTTTCTTCCCCAATCAACAACAGGCATGGCCGTTCGTCAGCATGCGTATGAAACCCAAGAACCCATTGCATATGGGCACCAGGTCCAAGGGCAACCAATTGGGTATTGGTTGCCTTCATGCTGGCCCTTATCTTGCCCAACCTTTTGACAGCTCTTTCACTCATTTATATCTCTCTCCTCAAATTGTTACTTTCATGCCGCCTCGACAACAATCCTATTGCCGAATACATCCTCATCATTGATAATACCAAAACGATTGATTTCCTCTTCGTGTGGTGCTTCACAAGACCATCTGCGACTGGGTATCCAACCGCACTGACGCTTGAGATTAGCCGCATATTCGGCCCTCTTGAGGGCTGCTATGGACGGGTCTATGACGGGTACACCCAACTCCTTCTCCAGACTTTGGTAAAATCCTACCTCCCTGGTGCAACCCAATATTATCGCTTCGGCAAAATCCTGTTCCACAGCCCGGCGACCGGCATCAATCAAAAGCCTTTCCGTTCTTTCAGGATTGACCTGAAAGTCATTGACACCGAGTTCAACATGATAAAATCCGCTCAGCTGTTCACTTTTACCGTATGCCCTGATGGTCGAAGCCATTTGATCGACCCATTTGCGACGACCGACAATGACACCAAACCTGTTTGCCAAACTCGAGGCGATTTCCACTGAAGCAATGCAGGGGCCAGTAACGGTCATTGCACCTGATACTTCCCTGGCATCATGCAGGGCCGTATCATAGAAACAACTCAAGGCAACGGCATCAAATCCTTCCTGGGCAGCAACCCTGGTTCCCCTGACGATACCAGCGGATACAACAGCTTCATAAGCCCTGTATTCAATATGGGTAAATCCACCATCGGATTCCTTGAGGGATGTAATGTGAACCTCGGTATCGGGGTTCTTGTAACTCCTTACCATGTCAGCAAACAACTCATCAAAAGCTGCTGTACCCACCGGTCTGAGATACATTACCTTGAGAGGCAAATCACTGCTCACACCCAAACCCTTACCTTAATACTTCTGCCTATTCGGCTTCAACGATCAGCCGGTTGCCAAAGACATCACCGTCATCAATTATACCGAACCGCTTCAACTCCTCCTCCGGAGGTGCTTCACAGGACCATCTGCGACTGGGTATCCAACCGCACTGACGCTTGAGATTGGCCGCATACTCAGCCCGCTTCAGGGCAGAAATAGAGGGATCTAGGACCGGTACACCAAGGGTTTTGGTCAGGGACCGGAAAAAGCCCAACTCCAGGGTACATCCAAGAATGATAGCCTCGGCATAATCCTCCTCAACGGCCTTGCGGCCTGCTTCGGTAAGCAACCGTTCGGTTCGTTCATGGTCAACGAGGAATTCATTCACTCCCAATTCCACATGATAGAAGCCGCTGAGTTGTTCACCACGGCCATTTTCCCTGACGGTTGCCGTCATCTGGTTGACCCATTTACGCCGACCGACAATCACACCAAACCGATTGGCCAGACTGCAGGCGATCTCGACGGAAGCCATACAAGGGGCAGTGACAATCATCTCCCCCGAAACTTCCCTGGCGTCATGCAGAGCAGTATCATAAAAACACCCAATGGCCAATGCATCAAAGCCTTCCAGGGCTGCTGCCCTGGTAGCCCTTATGATACCAGATGTTACAATCGCCTCATAGGACCTGTACTCGATATGGGTAAAGCCGCCATCGGATTCCTTCAGGGATGTGATATGCACTTCGGTACCCGGCAATTTGAACTCCCTGGCCATATCAGCAAAGACCGGATCATAAGCCGCGGTTCCAACCGGGTTGAGATACATGATTTTAAGGGGTTCATTGGCTGTCATGGCTATTCTCCTTCATAACTATCACTTTTCCAGCATCAATCCTTCAGACCAAACACTTCCCTAGCCTGATTATCGGTAATCAAGCCATTCCTGAGATCCCTCCGGACAAGTTCGGGATCTCTTTCCTTCGGGTTCCCCAACCCGCCCCCATTGCCTGTATAAACCCTAATGACGTCATCCTTCTGGGTGGTCAATCCCGATATGGCAGCAAAGGTCTGTACCTCGCCCTCCTTCGGTATGAACTCAATGTAATTGGGTGAACCTTCATTACCACCATCAAGGCCCCAAGCTGGGAATTTTGAACGGGTATAACCAGCCGTCAGAAAGCCATTATCGGCCCTCACCCGGTAATCCAGCACGATACCCCTGCCTCCCATGTGCTTGCCCTCACCACCCGGGCTAACATTCAGGGCCATCTGATCAACAATGAGGCCGTTCCGGGCTTCATTGATTTCGGCCGGGCAATTGTAGGTTTCGCCATGAAAGCCACAGAACATACCCGAATTGCCATCTCCAGACTGACTTGCACCCCAACCTCCAAGCTGAGGCTCGATTACAGTGTATTGACGACCTGTATCCGGATGGATGCCACCAATAAAGGTACCGCACACGGATGCAAAATGACCAGCGGCCAGCCTTTCGGGCATGTGCCTGGCCAGACATCGCCACATGACATCATAGACCCGCAATTCGATTTCGTAATAGAAACCTAGGGGTGCCGGTTCCTTGGCATGGAAGACCGTTCCTTCCCGGGTCAGCAGTTCAATCGGCCGAAAGGATCCACCATTGGCTGGCGAATAGGGGTCGGTAAGCGACTTGAATATCATCTGGACGGCAACCATGACCCCATCACGGCTGGTATTCAGGGGGCCATCAAGTTGATCCGGATTGTCCCTCAGATCAACGACAAACCTGTCTTCGGCAATGGTTATCTTCACATTGTAAAACTGGCCGTTATCCTGCTCTTCCGTCAATTCATAGGTACCCTTGGGCAGCTTGGCCAGTTCCCGGCGGGAAACCCTTTCACCATAATCCATGAAGGCTTCAACCGCCCGGGCAAAGGTTTTGGTGCCATACTTTTCGGCAATCGACAACAATCTTCGCTCACCAATCCTGACCGAGGCAATGGCTGCCCAGAGATCACCCTCCAGTACATCCGGCATGCGCGAATTGACCTTGATGACCTCCATGACAGGAACAATCGTTTCACCCTTTGAAATGATCTTGACTGCCGGCAACCTCAATCCTTCCTGGAAGATGCTGGTGGCCTCGCCGGTCAATGACCCCGGAGCCATACCACCGACATCCGAGTTGTGGGCAATATTGGCACACCAGGCAATCAATTCCCCCTCGGAGAATACCGGCATGATGACGACAATGTCGTTAAGGTGGGTAACCCCTCCATAATAGGGGTCATTGGTGGCAAATATATCGCCTGGTTCAATATCCCCCGGCTGGTCAAACTTATCGATGATCACTTTAACTGACTTATCCAAGACACCGACAAAGGCCGGAATACCTGCTCCCGAGCCAGCGATTTCCCCTTGGGGATCCATGATGCCGGTTCCCATGTCCAGAACTTCATAGATAATGGAACTCATGGCTGTCTTGCGCATGGCCGCAAACATCTCGTCGGCGGCAGCCTGCAAGGAGTTCTGGATAATTTCGATCGTGATCGGGTCGGTTTCGCTAGTGGTCATGTCCATCCTCCCTCAAATTGTAATAATGTAATTGCCATAGTCATCAACAACCTCAGGAGGAGACTCTGGAATAACGACCGT
>WTGT01000194.1 GCA_011523445.1 Paracoccaceae bacterium | reverse complement strand
GCAGTAATGATTATAGGTGCTGGGCTGGACAAGACCGGCTTGCTAAACAGCCTGGCGGGGGTAATTCTCAAGTTTGGCAGTTCTTCGGAAAACCGTATCATACCGATAGTATCCGGAACAGTTGGTGTGATTTCCAGCTTTTTGCAAAATGTAGGCGCAGCTGCTCTGTTCATACCGGTTGTGAGTAGAATCTCCGCAAGAACCAATGTACCCCTCAGCCGCTTGTTGATGCCAATGGGGTTTTGTGCCATTCTGGGTGGAACCATGACCATGGTGGGTTCCTCCCCTCTTATTTTGTTGAATGACCTGATCATAAATACCAACAGCTTGATTGCCGAAGAGCACCAGATGGAAACGTTCGGCTTGTTTTCCGTAACGCCGATAGGTGCAACCCTGGTTATTGCTGGCATTGCCTATTTTGTAATTTTGGGCAAATGGTTTCTGCCTGCCGGTGGTGCAAGGGAAGATGCCACGACTGCCCAGTCGATGAAAGAGTATGTCAAGCAGTTATATGGTGTTGATGCCGATGTTTTTGAAATAGTTATCCCCGAAAACCATCCCCTTTACGGTGAGACCTTTGCCGATATCATGGGAGCCTTCAAGTTTTATGTCATTGCTTCCTATCACCAGGGACAAAAATGGCTCGCGCCATCGGTCGATACCGAAATACTGACCCCCTGTCGACTGGCTTTGCTGGGGGAAAGTCAAAGAATCAGGGAATTTGCTACCACGTTCAATCTGGATATAGATCCTGAAATGACGGTGTTCGGGCATGATTTTGAAGTGGATAAATCTGGAATTGCCGAAATCGTTATTCCGCCCAATTCGAGGCTGATAGGGAAATGTGCCCGCGAAATTAGCCTGCGCAAAACTTATGGCCTGAATCTACTGGCGATTCATCGGGGTGAAGAAAACCTAAGCTATGCCGAGGGGAAGGATGATCTGGCCAGCCAGTTGGGGTTGATCGAGTTTCAGGCTGGAGATTCACTGGTTGTCCAGACCCAGTGGACATCACTTTCAAGACTTACGAAAGATAGGGATTTCGTTGTCATTACAACAGAGTTTCCCCAAGATGAGTGGCGAACAAAGAAAGTAGGCTGGGCACTACTCTTTTGTTTGATTTCCCTGTCCCTCATTCTCTTTACGGATATACGACTGTCCTGGTGTCTGTTTGTCGGCGCATGTGGAATGATAACGACAAAAGTACTCTCGATTGATGAAGCTTACCACGCCATTGGCTGGAGTACCGTATTCCTGCTGGCAAGTTTAATTCCGTTGGGGCAGGCTGTTCAAAACACTGGCACGGCAGAATGGATAGCCTTTCAGGTTTTGCAGTTACTTGATGGATGGCCGATATGGGGGATTCAGGCCGGGGTAGCAATAATGGCAACTTTCTTTACCCTGGTCATGTCCAATGTAGGGGCAACGGTATTATTGGTTCCTTTGGCTGTATCCATTGCCATTCCGATTGGTGCAAATCCTGCCATATTTGCATTGACCGTTGCTATCTCGACTTCCAATTCGTTTTTGATACCCACTCATCAAGTTAATGCTCTCATCATGGGGCCCGGGGGTTACAAGGTTATTGATTTTGTCCGTACAGGTGGTGTAATGACCATATTGTTTCTTGTCGTTTCCCTTGTGATGCTAAACTTGGTGTTTTAATTTGCAAGCATTGGCAACAGGAAGGAGATCAATCATTCAGCAAACCAGTTTTTTTAAAATCGAGAACCTTTCAAAGGAATATCCCGGGATAAAGGCCAATGACCGTATAAACATGTCCCTTGAAGAGGGTGAAATTTGTGCCCTGCTCGGAGAAAACGGGTCCGGCAAGTCCACCTTGGTAAAAATGATGTATGGTTTGGTCAAGCCGGATGAAGGGGAAATGATTTTTCAATCGAGGACCTATTCGCCCTCCAACCCCAATGAAGCCCGATCAGCTGGAATTGCCATGGTGTTTCAGCATTTTTCACTATTTGATGCCCTGACCGTAGCCGAGAATATTGCATTGGGAATGGTTGATCCGCCTCCATTCAGCAAACTTTCAAGAGAAATTGAAGAAAAAGGCAAGACCTACGGGTTGTCGCTGAACCCAGACAGCATGGTTGGAGCACTTTCAGCAGGCGAAAGGCAAAGGGTGGAGATAATCAGGTGCCTGCTCCAAAACCCCAAAATCCTCATCATGGACGAACCGACTTCGGTACTTACTCCCCAGGAAGCAAATGTATTGTTTGATGCACTCAGGAACCTGGCTGCCGAAGGAACGACAATACTGTATATTTCCCATAAGCTTGAGGAAATCAAAGCCCTTTGTTCCAGAGCAACTATTTTGAGGGCTGGAAAAGTGGTTGCAACCTGCAATCCAGAAGAAAAATCCGCTCGCCAGTTGGCTGAAATGATGGTGGGAACCTCAATTGTCACCCCAAAACGAACGGAAACACAAGGAAGCCGCGATGGTCAGCCGTTATTCAGGGTAGAGAATATCGAGAAGGAATCATCTTCCAATTTTGGAACCAGCCTCAGGGAAGTCTCTTTTGAAGTTTGGCAGGGAGAAGTATTTGGAATTGGTGGGATTGCCGGCAATGGGCAGGACGAATTGATGGAAGTGCTTTCAGGAGAGGTCCTGCCAAAAGGGGGAACGATCATGCTGAATGATCATGATTTGGCCCGATTGAATCCCAACGAAAGACGTAAAAAGGGACTTCTTTTTGCACCTGAACAAAGGGTTGGGCATTCGGCCGCCGGTGAAATGAGTCTGACTGAAAACGCCTACCTGACGGCTGCAGACCGAAAAGAACTTTCCCAAGCCGGTATAATCAATTGGTCAAGAACGGCAGAATTTTCCCAGACAATCATCAATCAATTTGATGTACGAACACCAGGTACGGACAATTTTGCCCAATCCCTTTCAGGTGGAAACCTCCAGAAATTTGTCATTGGAAGGGAGATACTCCAGAATCCTGAAGTGTTGATTGTCAATCAGCCAACCTGGGGGGTTGATGCAGCTGCAGCGGCCAGTATTCGTCAGAAGTTGATTGATTTGGCCAATAGTGGAGCGGCGGTTGTTGTCATTAGCCAAGATATTGACGAGTTGCTTGAAATTTCCGATTACATCTCGGTTCTTTCAGGTGGGAACCTCAGCAAAGCAAGACCGGTACAGGAGTTGAGCAGGGAAGATATTGGCTTGATGATGGGGGCCTCCCAAGAATCACTTCTTGAGGCTGTGGCTTAGATGCTGATCTTTGAAAGACGCAGGGAGCCCTCCAGATTCTGGACTGCCATCACTCCGGTATTAGCTGTGCTGGTAACCTTGATTGCCGGGGGAATACTGTTTGCGATCCTGGGGAAAAACCCCATGGAAACAATCAAGACAATATTCTGGGTTCCAATTTTTGATCCCAACCTGTCGGCTTACGCCCGACCACAAATCTTGGTAAAGGCAGCCCCCTTGGTTCTTATCGCGCTAGGTCTTTCGATTGGATTCAAGGCCAATATATGGAATATAGGGGCTGAGGGGCAATACATAATGGGTGCAATCGTAGGAGGAGGTGTTGCCCTGGCTTTCTACCCACTTGAAGCGTGGTGGATCTTTCCCCTGACGGTCATCTTCGGTATTGCAGGGGGTATTGCCTGGGCTATGATACCTGCATTGTTGAAAATCAAATTCCGAACCAACGAAATTTTGGTCTCATTGATGCTGGTTTATGTTAGTGAGCACTTTCTGGCTTCCGTTTCATTGGGTTTGCTTCGGAACCCGGATGGTATTGGCTTTCCGGGATCAAGAAACCTGCAACATTATGCCAGTGCCTCAAATGGGGAGCTGTTTGCCGGTACGGGTATTCATCTGGGAGTGATTGTTGCCTCTGTATCCATTTTTGCACTGTACGGTTTGATACGGTTTCACAGGCTTGGATTTCAGGTCAGGGTAACGGGACAATCCGAAAGAATCTCACGATTTGCCGGCGTCAATCCCAACCTGATGGTGATTTTCTGTTTGGCAGCAGGTGGTGGATTGGCTGGTCTGGCAGGCATTTTCGAACTCTCGGGGCCAACCGGACAATTATCCATTGACTTCAATGTGGGTTATGGTTTCACGGCCATTATCGTGGCTTTCCTAGGACGATTGAATCCTTTCGGAATAGCTTTGGCAGCCATTCTAATGTCCCTCACTTATATTGGTGGCGAGCTGGCACAGTTCATGATGAATTTGCCAGCCGCAGCCATTCAGGCACTGCAGGGGATGTTGCTGTTCTTTTTGCTTTCAATGGATTTCCTTTCGCAATATCGAATAACTATCAAGCATTGGGCACGTGGCTAAATGGATCTTGCAGCAATAAATCCCCTGATTTTCTTTTCCACCATGGTGGCGGCGTCAATTCCGGTACTACTTGCCGCTTTGGGTGAGTTGGTAGTGGAAAAGTCCGGGGTGCTCAATCTTGGTGTAGAAGGGATGATGATTATCGGTGCTGTTTGTGGGTTCATTGTCATTTACAATACCGGTTCACCACTTTTCGGTGTATTGGCTTCCATTGTTGCCGGAGGATTTCTAGCCCTGGTTTTCGGAATCCTGACCCAGGTTCTTCATTCCAATCAGGTGGCTACAGGCTTGGCTCTTACGCTGTTTGGATTGGGTTTGTCAGCCCTCCTTGGACAACCTTATGCAGGAATAAAACCCCCAACCTTTCCAAAACCGGATTTTGGTTTTCTGGGTGATCTGCCAGTCTTGGGACAATTGCTTTTCAAATACGATTATCTGGTTTACGTGGCATTCATACTGGTAGTTGGTGTCAGCTATTTTCTGAATCGAACGCGTGGTGGTCTTATCCTCAGGTCGATCGGTGAAAACCATGATGCAGCACACGCTCTTGGGTATCATGTTGTAAGGGTACGACTGGCGGCAATCGTTTTCGGTGGTGGTTGTGCCGGTTTGGGTGGAGGTTATTTGGCCATGATCAGGGTACCCCAATGGACGGAAGGAATGACCGCTGGTGTTGGCTGGATAGCCCTTGCATTGGTAGTCTTTGCATCTTGGCGACCATACCGCGTGATTCTTGGTGCCTTTTTATTTGGGGGAGTGACATTATTACAGTTGAATCTTCAGGCAGTTGGTATTAAAGTAAATCCTGCATACCTATCCATGGCTCCATATTTAATTACGATTGTTGCACTAGTGGTAATTTCAGGTTCAAGTAACAGATTATCAACCCAGGCCCCGGGTTCTTTAGGTAGGCTATTTCACAAAACCATGTAGAAAAACGTAATTTCCAGTTAATGAAAGGATTCGAAATGACTAGGAATATTTTACATAAAGGGTTAGCCATTCTGGCATCCATCATTATGACATTCGGTTTGGCTCAAGCGGAACCAGCAAAGGTGGGTTTTATCTATGTTGGTCCAGTTGGTGATTTTGGCTGGACTTATGAGCATGATCAAGGACGTTTGGCCGTTGAGGAAGCTTTTGGGGACAGGGTGGAAACCTCCTACGTTGAAAATGTTCCTGAAGGTGCCGATTCCGAAAGGGTACTAACCCAGATGGCCCTTGCCGGCAACGACCTGATTTTTACCACTTCCTTTGGCTATATGGATCCAACTATCAATGTTGCCGCCAAGTTTCCAGATGTCAAGTTTGAACATGCCACGGGCTATAAGCGTGCAGACAATGTCGCTATCTACAGTGCCCGATTCTATGAAGGACGTGCAGTACTTGGCCACATAGCCGGTAATATGACCAAAACCAACCAGATTGGTTATATTGCCTCATTTCCAATTCCAGAGGTAATCCGGGGTATAAACTCTGCCTATATTCATGCCAAGAAAGTCAATCCGGATGTGGAATTCAAAATCGTCTGGGTCTTTACCTGGTTTGATCCGGCCAAGGAAGCCGATGCTGCCCAGACCTTGATTGAACAGGGCGTTGATGTAATCATGCAACACACCGATTCAACCGCACCAATGACTATTGCCGAAGAAAAGGGAATATACGCCTTTGGTCAGGCTTCCGACATGAAGCAATTTGGTCCAACCGCAAGGTTGTCATCAATTATCGACAATTGGGCACCTTACTATGTCGCTCGTACCCAGGCCCTGCTGGATGGTACCTGGGAAAGTGTAGATGTCTGGGATGGTATCTCGACAGGTATGGTTGAAATAGGCGAATTTTCTGAAAGGATTCCAGAAGATGTACGTGCCGAAGCACAAGCCATTTCGGATTCGATTGCAAATGGTACCTATCATCCATTCACCGGTCCGATCAACAGGCAGGATGGTTCGGCCTGGTTGGGTGAAGGCGAAATTGCCGATGATGGAACCCTGCTAGGGATGAATTTCTATGTTGAGGGTCTGTCGGGTTCAATACCTAATTGATTAAAATAAAGTGGGTCCTCCATTGGAGGGCCCATTTTCCGGAATGCAAAAGCAGCCGGGTTTGGTTATATTCCAGAGACAGTTTTTTTCAGTCAGGATAAAATGATTTGTCCTTGATTGTGTTTTGAACGTATTGGATTTGGAGAATAACATGAAACCACCTTTTCATGCCGATCATGTTGGAAGCCTTTTGCGACCTGCTGAAGTGGCAGAAGGCAGAATCAGGTTCAGTGAAGGGAAAATTTCGGCAGAAAACCTCCGCGAAATAGAAAATGAACATATTCGACAAGCCATAAGGCAACAGGAGAATGTGGGTCTTAAGGCAGTCACGGATGGCGAGTTCAGAAGATCCTTCTGGCACTATGATTTTATGGGGATGCTTACCGGATTGGATCTGGAGGAAAGAGACGAGGGAATAGCCTTTGCCGGGGCCACCCTCAGACCGATTTTCCCCGTTATCAATGACAAGTTGGATTTTCCGGACGATCACCCCATGCTTGAGCATTATCGTTTTGTTGCCGAAAATACATCCGTACACCCAAAAATATCGATTCCAGGGCCCAGCTGTTGCCATTTTCGGGTAGCCATCGAGGATATACACCCATCCGAATATCATGATCCCGAGATATTGATGAATGACATCATGTTGACCTACAGGAAGGCGGTTAAAGTCTTCTACGAACATGGTTGTCGATATCTGCAAATGGATGATATCTTTTTTGCCTATCTCTGTGATCCCGTACACCGCAAGACAAAAAGTGACATTGGTCAGGATCCGGACTGGTTGATCCGTAAATATGCTTGGATGATGGAACAAGCCATCAAGGACCGCCCTGATGACATGTTGATCGGTATGCATTTGTGTCGGGGCAATTTCAAGTCAACCCACGCAGCCGAGGGAGCATACGATCCAATTGCTGACATCTTATTCAATCAAACCGGTGTGGACATTTTCTTCATGGAATACGATACCAACAGAGCCGGTAGCCTTGAACCGCTGAAATACCTTCCCAAGGGAAACCAAAGGGTGTTGCCCGGGTTTGTAACCACAAAATCGGGTGAACTTGAATCCAGGGACGAAATCCTGCGAAAATTCGATCTGGTAGCCCAGATCACCAATATTGAACAGTTTGGACTGGCACCTCAATGTGGATTTGCCTCAACCGAGGAGGGGAATACACTATCCGACCTGGAACAATGGAAAAAACTGGAGTTTATCGTCAGTGTGGCCGAGGAAATTTGGGGAGAAGTCTAGGATCGTTTTCTGGATGGTAATTTCATGAACAATTCTTCAGCTCTGGTATTTAGCGCTCATGCAGCAGATTTTGTCTGGCGGTGCGGGGGAGCAATAGCCCTTCCCCCGCACCGCCAGACAAAATCTGCTGCATGAGCG
>WTGT01000339.1 GCA_011523445.1 Paracoccaceae bacterium | reverse complement strand
GTCTGGATATGAGGATTCCAACTCGCACAGGTGCCTGGATTATCGAGGCCTTGGGATCAAATCCAATTCAAATGCCAGTTCCGGAGTTGCCCCAGGCACTTCAAAAGGGTGTGGTTGATGGTGCCTTTATCCCATGGGAAATCATTCCGCCATTGAAATTGCAGGATCAAACAAAATACCAGATTGAAGGATCTGATATGACAAGGTTTGGAACCACAACCTTCCAGGTATCCATGAACAAGGCCCGATGGGACAGTTTACCCGAGGAAATTCAAAAGGCCTTCAAGGATGCATCAGGTAAGGATTGGTGGGGTCAGGTTGGTGATATCTGGCGAGGAGCCGATGATTTTGGTATCAATTTGGCAGTTAAAAGTGGCAACGAACATGTCGTCCTAACACCTGAGGAAACGGAAGTTTTCAACAGTGCCTTAGAACCGGTTGTAGATCGATGGATCTCTGAAGTCGTTGAGAAAGGTATTGATGGTCAGGGACTTGTTGAAAAAGCAAAGATGTTGGTAGCTGAAAATTCCAACTAAATCCATTTCAGGGACCGGTATATGAATTTTATGGAAAAATTTATCCGGTCCCTTGTCACATGGTGGGCGTTGGCAGGTGGGGTTCTTCTCTTCCTGGTCGTGTTTCTAAATACCTTTTCGGTTGCAGGTGGAATTGTCGGAAATCCCATTCCCGGAGATTTCGAACTGACGGAAATGGGAGTGGCGATTGCCGTTTTTGCCTTTCTCCCCTATTGTCAATTGACAAATGCGAATGTAACCGCAGATATTTTTACCTCCAAGGCATCCCCAAGATTGATAGCAATATTTGGACTAGCTTCATCCCTGATTGCCTTGTTGTTTTCCCTATTGCTCTTCTGGTGTATGTATCAGGGAATGGTTGACAGATACAATTATCAATACACAAGTGCCATCCTGCTCATACCCATGTGGATTCCATACGTACCGGTTTTGTTTTCCTGGATTTTATTACTTCTTGCAGCGATTATTTCGGTTAAGGATTTTTACCTCGATTCATTATCAAGGGCAGCTTGATGGATCCGATATTCTTAGGATTGATAGGTCTTGGAGTCCTTTTTCTGCTGATTATGATCAGGATGCCCATTGCTTATGCAATGATATTGGTTGGTGGACTGGGAATAACCTTCATTAATGGTCCCGCGCTGGTTTTGAACCAATTGAAAACCCTAGCCTATTTTCAGTTTTCCATTTACAGTCTAACTGTAGTTCCAATGTTTGTCCTGATGGGATGTCTGGCTTCCCGTTCAGGTTTATCTGCTGCCTTGTTCCGGGCAGCCAACGCATGGCTGGGATGGTTGAAGGGTGGAACTGCCATGGCCGTTATTGCGGCCTGCGCAGGATTTGGTGCCGTTTGTGGGTCATCATTGGCAACTGCCAGCACCATGGGAAGGGTAGCACTTCCTGAACTTAAGAAGTATAAATATTCAGGAGCCCTCGCTACAGGATCGGTAGCAGCAGGTGGTGTTCTAGGAATTCTGATACCTCCATCAGTAGTTTTAATAATTTATGCAGTGGTTGTCGAAGCCAATATTGTCTCAATGTTTCTTGCCTCGATCATTCCAGGCTTGATGGCCACATTGTTGTTCATTCTTACCATTGCCGCCTATGTAATCATTGTTCCAGAATCTGGTCCAAGAGGATCAAAAATCGAACGTGATGAATTCATTGCGGCAACCAAGGGAGTTTTTCCGGTATTATTGATTTTTGGCCTGGTTCTTGGCGGAATATTCTTTGGTTTCTATAATCCGACACCCGCAGCTGCAATCGGTGTTTTTCTCGTATTGGGGCATGGATTAATCACATCTCAATTGAACTGGAATGGTATCATTGAATCAATCAAGGAAACAGCCGGTACTTCGGGAATGATATATCTTATTCTGCTCGGGGCTGAGCTGATGAAAATATTCCTTTCCCGAGTTGGATTACCCCAGGAAACTGCATCATGGTTGTTGGATGCGGGCATTTCACCCACCTTGGTTTTGATTTTGGTCTTGATCGGCTTGATTATTCTTGGCTGCCTGATGGATAGCCTGTCAATGATCCTCCTGGTAATTCCTTTCCTTTGGCCGGTACTTAGTGAAATCAATGGGGGAATATATCAGGGTGCCGATGGGTCAGGCTTTGGCATGAGTACCGACGATTTGAAAATCTGGTTTGGAATTCTGGCCTTGATTGTTGTCGAACTCGGGTTGATAACACCACCGGTCGGCCTCAATGTGTTTGTCATTTCTTCAATGGCCAAGGATGTTCCCATGATTGAAACATTCAAGGGAGTAATTCCATTCTTTTGCGTTGAGATTCTCAGGGTAGGGCTTATCTTGGCCTTTCCCATAATTACCCTTTGGCTTCCTGCCATTTCTTCGGGATAGATAATCCTTTTGGCAGCTTTGGATTTGATGAAAATGTCAGAAAATGAAGATCATAACTCTGCAAGCTCTCAATCAATTGCTGGTGGGTTAATACTTCCTAGATTGAAGGTTTTGGGTATAAAACATGTTTATGTCAATTCCGGAACCGACTTTCCACCAATAATTGAGGGTCTGGCTGAAGCAACATTCAAAGGTATTCCTTTTTCAGAACCCATTCTTGTACCACATGAACATGTTGCCATGGGCATGGCCTATGGCAACTACAAGGTCTCAAGATCGCCCCAAGCAGTAATACTCCATACCAATGTCGGCTTGGCCAATGCCACGACTGGAATAATAAATGCAGCCTGTGAAAATGTCCCCATCATCGTGATGTCAGGTAGAACGCCTGTTACCGAAGTGGGAAGGTTTGGTTCAAGAACCGTTCCTATAGGGTGGGGCCAGGAAATGTATGATCAGGCGAGCCTGATAAGGGAAGCATGCAAATGGGAATATGAGGTAAGGTTTCCCGAACAATTGATTGAATTGCTGGACCGTGCCTATGTCATGGCAAATTCAACCCCAAAGGGACCCGTATATCTATCACTTCCTAGGGAAGTGATCAGCATGAAGGTAGATACTCACAAACTATTTTCCAAACCGGGTTTTGCCATATTCGAATCCACTCCTGATGTTGATAAGATTGAATTATTGTGTGATTGGCTGGAACAATCATCTTCCCCTCTACTGATAACCCAAAGGGATTGTGACGATGAATCTTCATTCAGGCAACTGAATACCCTCATAGATAAATATGGCATTGCAGCCTGTACATGGTGGGCTACAGGGTTGACTGTTTCCACGGAAAATCCTTGTCACATTGGCTCTAACCCACAGCCATATCTTGAGAATGCCGATTTGATACTTGTGTTGAATTCACCGGCCCCTTGGCAACCATCTATCCACAAGATTTCCAACAAGGCTAAAGTTGTAAACCTTGGTCCTGATCCACTTTTCTCCAGATTCCCCATTCGCAACTTTGGCTCTGATCTTACGATCTCGGGGGAGGTATCGGCAATTATAAAGGAACTTTCGACGCAATTGGAGCAAAGGAATAAGATTCCAGCAGACAAGATACAAAAGAGAAAAAACACCTTTACTGGCCAAGACAAGAAAAGATCAGACAGAACCAAGGTTATTGAGAAGTCAATTAAATCCGGGATCATGACCAAGCAGGCGGTGTCTTCAGTGCTTGGGCAAATTTTACATGATTTTGACTCGACCGTATTTTCCGAACTGGGGGCCGATCTCGATTTGCTGGGCAGGACCAGCCATGGTTCCTGGTTTCAGGAACCATATTCCGGTGGCTTGGGTTGGTCTTTTCCCTCGGCCCTGGGAGCAAAGATGGCAAATCCTGAAAAGCTGATTATCGCCATCATGGGAGATGGATCCTATCTATTTGCCAACCCGACCGTTTGCCATCAGGTAGCCGAAGCCTTGCGTTTGCCGATTTTGGTTGTGGTTCTCAATAACAGGGAATGGGGTGCAGTCAAACACTCCGTCTTGAATATGTTCCCTGATGGATTTGCCTCACGAATGAACAATGTACCCTTAACTTCACTTGAACCATCACCTGATTTTTGCAAGGTTGCCTCTGCCAGCAATGCCTGGTCACAGCGTGTTGATGTGTTTTCAGAACTCAAGGATGTGCTTCTGAAAGGAATAGAGGTAACCATGAATGAGCAAAGAGCTGCTCTCATAGAGGTAATTGTGACAAGCACTCAATAGGGTAAGCCAGTATAATTTTCTGAAAACACCTTCTGCATGGCGACAGAATCCCGTAAATGTGATAATTCACTTGCCATTATTTTTTCCTTAAAGGGGTTTCTGTCGGGAATGGTATGGAACATTTGGGTCATCCACCAGCTAAACCTCATTGATTTCCACACTCGGAGAAGGGCCTTTTTTGAATAATTCTCCAATCCGGTCTGATCATTATCCCGAAAGAAACTTGTAATTGCTTCAAAGGCATAATGGACATCAGAAGCCGCAAGGTTTAAGCCTTTTGCTCCTGTTGGAGGAACTATATGGGCAGCATCCCCACAAAGCAATAATCTTCCTTTGCTCATCGATTTTGAAACATATGTCCTTAATGGTGCTATGGATTTTTCAATCGAGGGTCCCATAACAAGATTCTCAACCAATCCCGCTGGAAATCTACGTTTCAACTCGTGCCAGAATGCATCATCTGACCAGTTTTCAGGTAAATCAGAAAGAGCTACCTGAATATAATATCTGGACAGGCTTTGCGACCTCATGGAAGCCAAGGCAAAACCCCTGTCACTTCTGGAGTAAACCAACTCATCCTTGAGGGGAGGGGTTTCTGATAGAATTCCTAACCATCCGATTGGCAGTTGTGCATTAAAACCACCGTCAGAATCACCACTTAGCTTCGACTTGCTTATACCATGAAACCCATCACACCCAATTATCAGATCTGATTGGATTTCATGGGTTACGCCATCCTTTTGATAGAAGACTTTCGGACTATCAGAGGTAAAATCGGTCAAATCAACCCCTTTTGCCTCGAATATCAGGTTTGCATCCCAACTTTCGAGGGCATCATACATATCCCTGGTAATCTCGGTTTGGCCATATACCGTAATGGTTTTGTTCACCAGTTTCTTGAAATCTACGTGGAAAAATCCATCCGAAGTTGAAATATACACCCCGTCATGCGTTTGCCCCTCGGCTTTCAATCGATCAGCGACCCCAACCTCTACCAATTGATTTACTGTTCCGGATTCAAGGACTCCAGCCCTTATTCTTGACAGTACATATTCCCTGGTTCTTTGTTCAATGAGAACGAAATCAATTCCATTCTTGAATAATTTACAGGCCAAGAGGAGACCCGCCGGTCCCCCTCCGATAATGACAACCTGTGTTCGCAAGAAATATCCTGTAATTCAATACTGGCCTAAATGATCAATTTTCTATTTCCATTTTATCGAACAGCCCATAGAAGGAATCTGGTCTTTTGGACCATTGCCTGAATTGGCGATTTCCTTCATGGCATTTACAAGATCACGGGTTCTGGGTTGTGTCAATGAACCCATACGGCCTGAACTGTCCAAGCGGCCACGATATTGAAGTTCCAGATTTGAGTTGAATCCAAAAAAGTCGGGAGTACATTCAGCATCGTAGGATTTGGCTATTTCCTGGTTTTCATCATGAAGATAGGGAAAGGGGAAATTGTTATTCTTTGCAAATTCAATCATCTTGTCGAAGGAATCATCAGGATAGGTAATTGCATCATTGGAACAAATGGAAACTACACCGATACCAAGATCCATCAATTCAGTTGCATCAAAGATAATACGGTCTATGGCCGAAGTTACATAAGGGCAGTGGTTGCATATGAACATGATCAGTGTACCGTTGGGGCCCTTGACTTGATTTAGATCTACCTTCTTTCCAGCGGTGGAAGGAAGTTCGAATTCGAGAGCTTTCCAGCCAAAATTACAAACTGGGGGACTGACTGCCATTTTCTTGTTCCTTCATTTAACTTCGGTTGGGAATTTCAATTTATGCTCCAAGTGCTTGTTTCCTCAAGTCTACAATATTATCCCGGTAGATATCAGGGTTCTTGAAGCTACCTCCCTTGAATATAGAAGTACCCGCAACAAAGACATTGGCACCCGCTTTGGCGGCCAAACCAACATTTGAAGTATCAATTCCCCCATCCACTTCCAGATAAATGCTTCTGTTGCCTATCAGTTCCCTGATTTCCCTTATTTTTTGAAGTTGGTTGGAAATGAACCTTTGACCACCAAAACCAGGATTAACAGTCATGATGCAAACTAGATCAATCATGTCCAGCAAAGGGGCAATTGTTGTGGCCGGAGTTCCGGGGTTGAGAGCCACACCTGCTTTGATTCCACTGTTACGGATTAACTGGAGATCCTTGTATATATGCGAAGTAGCCTCGACATGAACCGTAATTACATCAGCTTGAGTAGATATGAATTTTTCGAGGAGCAAGGCAGTTGGTGAAATCATCAAATGCACATCCATAACCGTTGTGATGTGCTTTCGAAGCGCTGAAACCACATCCGGACCGAAGGTCAGGTTAGGAACAAAATGGCCATCCATAACATCCAGATGAACCCAATCGCACCCTGCCGCTTCAACTGCCTGGCACTCAAGTGCAAGGTTAGAAAAATCCGCACTCAGAATTGAAGGTGCAAAGATTATCTCACTGTTACTCACGATTTCATACTAACAGATCGGTTTTATGTTTCGGGTCGATTTTCAATCAGTTCATCAACAACTGACGGTTCTGCCAAAGTAGAGGTATCCCCAAGGCTTCCGTAATCATTTTCAGCAATTTTCCTGAGTATACGGCGCATGATCTTGCCCGAGCGGGTTTTGGGAAGTGCCGGTGCCCACTGGATAATATCAGGTTTGGCTATTGGCCCTATTTCCTTTCTAACCCAAACTTCCAATGTCTTTTTCAGTTCATCGGTATATTCCGCACCACTTTTCAGAGTAACATAGGCATAGATGCCCTGACCCTTAATTGGATGGGGGTATCCAACCACCGCCGCTTCTGCCACATCGGGATAGGCAACAAGTGCACTTTCGATTTCGGCCGTACCCATCCTGTGACCAGAAACATTGAGTACATCATCCACTCTACCGGTTATCCAGTAATAACCATCCTTATCCCTGCGACATCCATCTCCAGTAAAATAATATCCTTGGTACTGCTGGAAGTAGGTTTCCATAAACCGCTGGTGATCCCCATAGACTGTCCGCATCTGTCCAGGCCAGCTGTCACTAATGCATAATACCCCTTCTGCTTCAACAGAATCGATTTCATGACCCTTTTCAGGTTCCAGAATTACTGGTTCAATTCCAAGAAATGGTAAAGTTGCCGATCCCGGTTTTGTTGGAACAGCCCCTGGCAGGGGAGTAATCAAGTGTCCACCGGTTTCAGTTTGCCACCAAGTATCGACGATGGGGCAATTTCCCTTACCAATAACCTTGTTGTACCAGTTCCAAGCCTCGGGATTGATGGGTTCACCCACAGTACCCAGTACTCTAAGTGTGGACAAGTCACACTTGTTGACCCATTCATCGCCCAATCCCATCAATGCCCTTATGGCAGTTGGTGCAGTATAAAACTGATTTACCTTGTGCTTGTCACATACCTCCCAAAATCGTGATGCGGTAGGAAAAGTTGGCACTCCTTCAAACATGAGACTGGTTGCCCCATTGGCCAAGGGGCCATAAACAATGTAACTGTGACCGGTTACCCAGCCTACATCTGCAGTACACCAGTAAACATCACCTTCCTGATAATCGAACACAT
>WTGT01000263.1 GCA_011523445.1 Paracoccaceae bacterium | reverse complement strand
CATCCAACCTTGTCCGGTCAGGTTTTCAAGGGCAACCAATTGACCAGAAGGCGCCAGCAGCTTCAGGCAGTATTCGAGTGTTTCTTCCAGATACATGGTGGCATGCAATACGTTTGAAGCGATCAGCAAATCGTAGGAATTGGCTTCAAAGCCCTGACTAACCGGGTCTTTTTCAATATTGAGGGGAGCATATTTGATTGCCCCGTTACCATCACCAAAACGGGCTTCGGCCTCGGAGAAGAACCCTGCGGATATATCCGTATACATATAATCGAAACGTCCTTCCGGCAATTCCGGCAGGATGGCAGCGGTTGCCGAGCCTGTTCCGGCTCCAACTTCAATGATCCTCAGACGTTTACCTTCCGGTAAACCGGCAACCAAAGTTCGAACTGTTTCCTTCATTATCCTGTTTGCCGCCTTGGCAATGGGAGCCTTCAAATAAAGATCACCGGGGGTTGGATCACCACTACTGAACAAAAGTGTTAAAGGATCAGCTTCCCCGCGAAGCACTTCATGAAGAGCCCCACCACAACGCTTGAACAGCCCGATTTCATTTACCCCGTGGGGGTATCGCTCTTCCATACTGGTAACAAAACCATCCACATCGACAGGCATTTTGCCAGGTAGTTTGTCATCGGGTCCAAGCCTCACAACAAATTCATCTTCTTTTTCTTCCAGAATCCCCGATTTGGCCAACATCTCCAAAATCCTGCGAAACAATCTTTGATGTTCTTCTTTGATACCAAGGCGTTCGCGCAATTCCTCCGGAATTATTTTCTTGCCAACTTCTCTCACCCAACCCAGTCTATCCAGGGTCATCAATGCCCGCGATCGGGACCAAAGTTCCAAATCACCCAGAAGGTTACTTCTTTCGTCGCGTGAAACCCCCTCCTCGGCCAGATACTCTGAAAGCAGACCTGAACTCTCGGCAATTTGATTTGGAGCTGGTAGAAAATCTGCCGGGATTATTCCCTGGGAAAGAGGAACTTCACGCCATACAATTTCGTAGAGCAGGTCATCAACCCCCTCATCCGCCGAAAACAATGCTCCTGGTGTTGCCCGCTTTACCGTATAACCATCGATACCTCCGATTTCATCTCCTGTTTCGTCGTAAATTCTTAATTGACAAGTTATGACCTCAGGGGGTAAACCGTTTTCCGATTCTCTGGCTGTTTCATTCATCATGACATGGCAAAAAACCTGCCCTGGCATTCGCCTAGTCAACCATAATCTTTCCCAACCAAAGGGAAGATAGGTGATTTTCCCTTCAGCTCCGCCGGGATTTCTTGCTGCAGCCACAACCTGAAAACATCCATCGAGCATCAATGGGTGTAGTTCCAGATCCTGCGTACCTGACTGATTAGGCAGGTATATCTCACCGAGTGCTTCCCCTGGGCGTGACCAGACACGACCCAAGGTTTGAAAAGAAGGGCCAAGTTCAATCCCCGTGGCAATTCGGGCCTGATAATAGGCTGCTACATCCACGGGGGATAGTTCGTTTTTGAGGTTTTCAAGATTTATTGGTTGACCACTTTCAAAAACAGGTGTTCCTGAAGTAAGGTTATATTCCACATGAAGAACCCAGTTTTCTTCATTTCCTTTGCTGAATATCCTGGCTTGGCGAGTTTCCATATCATTTTTGGCATCGATGACGAGCTGGACTCGTCGTCCTTCTTCCAAGGGATCATTTGAAGTGTCTTCTCGGGGAAATACCATGGCATTGTGCAATTGCATATCATCAACAACAGCTGTTTCCCTTCCCTCTGCAAGCTGGGCAGATACTGCCATTGCACCATATAACGCACCTGGTGCAATTACCCTTCCAAACACCCTGTGATCGCTCATCCAATCGGGGTCAGTGGAAAACATTTCAATCTCATGGGTTATCTCACCACTGGCGGATTTCCGCCTTTCTCCCAACATTGGATGCCCTTCCCGGTGCCTTCGGCCCCTGGAACCTTCTAGCCAGTAGCGATCGCGTTGAAAGGGATAATCCGGGATGGATATAAGACGGCGCTCTTCCCCTGCATAAAGCCCTTCGAATTGAACCGCCAATCCCGATTGATAGGCCTTGGCAATCCCAGACAAAAATGCTTCATCTCCGGAAGGCACTGATGAATCCTTGACCGGGGGAAGTAAACTCGAAATGACCACTGGTGCCTTAGTTGACTCGGGCCAGGCTGCAACAGCCATGTTTCCAAGTATAGGACGCGGACCAACCTCGATGATTACATCTACTCCGAGATCGGCTGCCGATCCAATTCCTTTTGAAAAAGCAACTGCCTCACGGGCATGTCTTCTCCAATACAAACCATCCAGCAACGTTCCTTCTTCCACCAACTGCCCCGTAAGATTACTGATCAAATCAAGTGAGGGGTTTACAATGGCTATTTCATCAATGGCCTTTTCAATGTCATCGAGGATTGGCTCCAAGAGAGCACTATGAAAGGCTTTTTTGGTATTCAAGCGCTGGGTTCTGATTTTTTCTGCATCAAACATTTTGGTGATGCGTTCAATGTCTTCGATGGTTCCACTCACCACCCGGTGGCTGCCGTTATCTGCAGAAACACTAAGATCAACGCCCGAAGATTCCGCATTTGCCTTATTTACAATTGAGGTTACTCGTTCAACCGTTGCAAAAACGGCAATCATGGCACCAGCCTCGGTTTGGGACATGAGAAGCCCTCTGGCGGCAGCAAACCGCATGCCTTCTTCCAGTGTGTAAACACCTGCAGTATGAGCTGCTGCCAATTCCCCAATACTGTGCCCCAAGACCACATCTGGCCGGACTCCCAAACTGGCCCAAAGGCCTGTCAATCCGCATTCTAGGGCATAGAGGGCTGGCTGTTCCCAAGCCGTGTCTTCCAGTTTTCCTTTGCCACCTTTTTTGCCGAACATGACGTCAAGTAGAGATTCACCCCTATATTCAAGGAATGTTTTCTCACAGCGATCAAGAACCGAACGCATTACAGGTTCGGTTTCGTAAAGAGTTTTACCCATGCCAATCCATTGACTGCCCTGTCCGGTATAGGCAAAGGCAATCTTGGAAGGAAATTGTCCTAAACTGTTTCCATCTCCATCAGCAAGGGCTCTGAGTTGTTCCCGCAAGGATTGAGGATCGTTGAAAAGAAGGGCTTCACGATGATCAAAATGAGACCTTCCAATACTTGCACTCCAAGCCATATCAGACAAAAGAGGTTCCATGGAAATGCTATCTGCTTTATTTCCATCAAGCCAAGAAAGATACCTTCCTGCAAGATCTCTAAGGGCATTTTTTGATTTGCCCGACAAGGGCAATAAGCGGGTATTTCTTAGTCTTAACCCTTCATTTGGAACCTTATGCTCCTCTGTGGCAGCGGGTAGGTTAACGGTTACTGTTTTTTGCGGGCCCGCAGCCATTGCCCTGGAATAGGGCTCATTGTCCGACTTTTGGTATTCCTCGACAATTATATGGGCATTCGTTCCAGAAATTCCGAATGAATTGACTCCGGCAATGCGTGGTCGACCATCCTTAGTTGGCATTTCCATCAATGAAGATGTTACCTTAAGGGGCAGCCGGTTCCAATCAAGGCTTGGATTGGGGTTATTGAAATGCAAATGCTTGGGTATAATACCTCTTTGCATCACAAGTGTGGCCTTCATGAGTCCTGCGATACCCGCAGCCGACTCAAGGTGGCCAAGGTTGGTCTTTACTGAACCGACCAGAAGAGGATGTTCTGGATCTCGGTTCTTGCAGTAGACTGAAGCCACCGCATTAATCTCAATCGGATCTCCGACCAAGGTTCCTGTGCCATGGGCTTCAAGGTAATCAACTTCGGAAGCTTCGATACCTGCTTGTGAAAGTGCAGTTTGCATCACCTGTTCCAAAGCAGGTTCATGGGGTACAGTCAGTCCGCTACTTGCACCCCCATGATTGACTGCGGAACCCCTTATAACTCCCCAGATTCGATTACCATCCCTTTCGGCTTCACTTAGCCTCTTGAGTACAACAACTCCACAACCCTCACCACGGACATAACCATTGGCAGACTCGTCAAAGGCCTTGCATTGACCATCAACTGACAACATCATAGCATCGGCACGAAGTTCAAAAATACGACCATTCAGGATGGCTTGAACTCCTCCGGCTATGGCCAAATCCGCCTTACCTTGTTGGAGGTCCGAAACTGCATCATGTACGGAGACGAGTGATGATGCACAGGCAGCATCGACAGCCTTCGCAGGCCCCATCAAACCCAAAACGAAAGATACCCGACCACTAGTACCATTCAGGTTGGTGCCACTGAGGGCATAAAGACAGGAAGCCGCATCTGCCGGCTTGTTGGAATCCACAACCAGCATTCTGTACTCGTCGTTACTTATTCCAGTGTAAACACCCGTACGACTTCCCTTGAGTTGATCAGGGTCTATTCCGGCATCCTCAAGGGCCTGCCAGCTTGTTTCAAGCATCATCCTTTGTTGAGGGTCGAGCAAGTTGGCCTCGACAGGTGAAATCCGGAAGAAACCAGCATCGAACATTTCAATTTCATCGACATAGGAACAAAAGCGGCAGGCCTGACCCAGTTCGGAATTTCCTGAGAAGATCTCATCCACACGCCAATTACCCATGCCCGGGACGATTTCCGATATCGTGTTGCCGCCAGATTCTAGGAGTTGCCAAAGGGCAGAAATACTTGATGCTCCCGGGAACTTACAGGCCATGCCAACTATGGCAACGGGCTCTCCTTTTGGGAATTCACGGAGCCTTTTATCCTTTGGTACTCGCAAGTGATTTTCTTTCATGGGTCGCCTCAATATTCCTACTTTTAATCCTGATATGGATTTTAACTGCAATGCCAAATATCATACCCATTTTCAATAATTCCAGTCTATTTTTTTCCGAAAAAGTGAAATTCCTCCATCTCGCAATCATCCAATCCTGAATAAAATGGGAATCACTCCATACCTGTTTTCTGGCAGAAATCTGTTACAAACAGTCTCAGGTCGTCTTCCTCCCATATCCATCTTGTTACCCAACAATGTTGCTCAAAAAGACCTATTTCATTAAACCTGCAGGCCAAGGGAGAGAAAAGTAATGAAGGTGGATCACAATCAACTTCAGAAAGTTGTCATGCAAACCCCTTATTTGGATTTGATCAATTATTCCAATTAGGATTTGGTTTAATTTTAAGCCACTAATAAAAATGTAGTTCCTTCAAAATTCAGGTTTTGATTTTACTCCTGTAATCATGAATGTCTTTGGGGTTGGTTTTGGTTGAGGAAGGGCGCAAGGTGCTTCATCGTATGGGTCATTACCGGATTTAACCGAGTACTGTCAAAACCTATTAGAGCTAGATTTTCCAGAAACAGAAAAACAGCCAAGCAATGGCAATTCCAAGTGGTACCCATAAAAATGTACCCACCAAACCTATCCAAGCCAGAAAGATGTATGCTGAACCCAGCAAGCCTATGAAGAGTCTGTCTCCACGAGTTGTGGTCAGTCTTATAATTCCCAAGCGTTCTCCGCCGCCTGGTCGAAACAGTTCAATTATTGCCAAAATCGCAATAAATCCAAAAATAAAAATGAAAAAAGACAGCGTGGCTCGTGTCCATGCCATCCAGAAACCTGAAAACAATGGTTCAAACCACCAATCTGCCCAGGTAAAAACTTCCTCTTTGGGAGCACTGACATTTCCCCATCCCTGTGCCAAAACGGCAGCAGGTAGAATGAGCCCTAAAAGTAGAAGATAGCGCATTAGACCCGTCCCAAGGCAAAGCCTTTGGCGATATAGTTGCGGACAAAATAGATCACAATCGCCCCCGGTATAATGGTCAAGACACCGGCAGCAGCCAATAGTCCCAACTCGTAACCTGCTGATGAAGCTGTACGTGTCATGGTAGCAGCAATTGGTTTGGCATCAACTGCTGTCAAGGTTTTGGCCAACAGCAATTCGACCCAGGAAAACATGAAGCAGAAAAATGCCGCAACACCAACACCGGCCTTGATCGAAGGTATGAATACGGTAATGAAAAACCGATGAAAGGAGTAACCATCAACATAAGCAGTTTCATCCAGTTCCTTTGGTACACTTGACATGAAACCCTCAAGAATCCAGACGGCGAGTGGGATGTTGAATAGACAGTGGGCAAGAGCAACAGCAAGGTGAGTATCAAACAATCCGACCGATGAGTAAAGCTGGAAGAATGGTAGTGCAAAGACTGCCGCGGGCGCCATCCTGTTGGTCAAGAGCCAGAAGAACAAGTGCTTGTCACCTATAAACGAGTAGCGCGAGAAGGCATAGGCTGCTGGAAGGGCTGCAACGAGAGAAATAACTGTATTGAGCGAAACATAAAGGATGGAATTGAAATAACCCCAATACCAAACCGGCTCCGTGAAAATCGTACGGTAATTGTCGAGTGTGAAATCCTGGGGAAACAGGGAAAATCCACCAAGTATCTCGTTGGTTGTCTTGAAGCTCATGGCCATCAGCCAATAAATCGGCAGCAACAGGAACAGGATATAAATGATGGGGATTAGATTCCTGAGTCTCATCGGTCATCTCTTGTCATGAGGGTATAAAACAGCCAAGACACTGCTAGGGTAATGGCAAAGTAAATCAGGCTCATTGCAGCTGCTGGACCAAGGTCAAACTGACCAAGTGCAACCTTGACTAGATCAATCGAAAGCAGAGTTGTGGAGTTTCCTGGACCACCACCTGTCAGAACAAACGGTTCGGTGTAAATATTGAAACTGTCCATGAACCTCAAGAGAACCGCAATAGTAAGTACACGCTTCATCTTGGGTAACTGAATATGGCGAAATACCGACCAATTGGATGCGCCATCAATTTTTGCAGCCTGATAGTAAGCCTCGGGAATTGAGATCAAACCTGCATAAGACAATAGAACAACCAAGGATGTCCAGTGCCAGACATCCATCACGATAACGGTAATCCAAGCTGCGAATGGATCTTGAGTCATGTTGTAGTCTATGCCAAGGACATTATTCAAGGTATAGCCCAATAGACCGATATCCGGCAGGGTAAATATGTTCCACATCGCACCGACGACATTCCAAGGTATGAGGAGTGGCAATGACATCAATACAAGGCAAACTGGTACCCAGAACCCCCGACGGGGCATGGCAAGGGCTATGGCAACCCCCAAGGGAATTTCTATGATCAGGATGGTTACTGTGAACAGCATCTGTCGGCCGAGAGCCGCGTGGAAACGCTCGGATTGGAGAATTTCTTCAAACCACCTCAATCCGACCCAGAAAAACTGGTTGTTCCCGAATGTTTCCTGGACCGAATAATTGACCACGGTCATCAAGGGTACAAGAGCATTGAAAGCGACAAGCAAAAGAACCGGTAGAACAAATAACCACCCTCGCTGGTTTACGGTTCTCATTATGCCCCCACCTCTGTTGTGATCCAACTGTCAGTATAGAGCCGGGTTTGGCTGGGCTCGAATTCCAGATGAACTTCTTGTCCTGTTTCGGGCGGAACTTCCTCGGTGATTGCATTGACAAGAATATCATTGACACAGGCTTCTATAACAGTACGACGGCCAATATCAGCTACCTTGCGTATCACTGCCGGTATGCCCTTGGTCCCAATTCGAACATATTCAGGTCTAATACCTATCTCCAGGGAGCCCCTGCTGTCCTTGACCGGACCTTCTAGTTCCACCGGATGATCCAGGAAACGTACACTACCATCAACCATCTCGACCGGTAGAATATTCATACCTGGAGAGCCAATGAAATGTCCGACAAAAGTATGCAGGGGTCGCTCGA
>WTGT01000023.1 GCA_011523445.1 Paracoccaceae bacterium | reverse complement strand
GGCAATCATTTGGTTAGAATCGTGGTCGGGTGAAAGTGGATAAATTTTGTCAATCTTTGGTTGCCCTGTGGTAAGGGTTCCGGTTTTATCAAATACGAGATACGTTAGTGAGCGTGCTTTTTGCAACATTTCGCTGTCCCTGATCAATATCCCCTTTCTAGCAGCTAGGCTGGTACCAGCCATTATTGCAGTAGGAGTAGCCAGACCCAGTGCACAAGGACAGGCAATGACTAGGACTGACACGGCATTGATCAGCGCAAGTTCAAATCCCACTCCGGAAAACAGCCAGAATGTAAGCGAAACCAGTGATAGAACCAAAACAGCTGGGACAAAAATATTGCTGACTTTATCCACAAGCGGATAGATTCTGGCTTTTCTGGAATGAGCTTCTTCAATAAACCTGATCAGGCGCGCAAGTGTGGCCTCTTCACCAATTGCCTCTGCCTTGATGTGAATCAATCCATCACAATTAATAGATCCGGCAATTACCTTGGAACCGATATTCTTGAGTATGGGCAAGCTCTCTCCCGAGATCATGGCTTCATCAACTTCTGCCGATCCCTTGATTACCTCTCCATCAACAGGTATTTTTTGCCCCGCCTGACAAAGCAGAACATCACCGACTTGGATTCCACTTGCCGGAAGTGACCTCGTATGACCTCCATCCATAACTAAAAGAGCCTCTTCAGGCTGGAGGGCCATTAGATCGGTAATTGCATCGGCAACTTTGCTTTTGGTGCGGTTCTCCAGGTATTTGCCTATCAGAACAAAAGTGATGATGAATGCTGTTGTTTCGAAATAATGAGAGGTCTGTTCACCCGTGATTATCTGGTACCAACTGAATAGGCATGCAGTAGAAGAACCAAGGACAACCAGGACTTCCATGTTTGCACTAGCTTGTCGAAGGGCAAAATACGACCCCTTGAAGAAACCGGCACCAAGAACAACCAAAATAAAGGTTGCCACAAATCCCTGTAGCAGAGGCGGAAATAATCCGCTCCACAAATCCTTTAATCCCACATGGTTGAACAGCATCATCAGGAAAAAGGGCAAGGTAAGTATAACTGCTGATACAACCTTGATAAATTCATTTCTCAGTATATTGACGGAAATACCCGTTTTATTATCACTGTCGTCAAGCAATCCGAGATGTATTCCCTTGCCATGGGCAATATCCAATATGAGATTTTTGCTTGTGGCATGGCTGATACAGACTACCTTCAAAAGGGAATTTGAGCTGGATAATGATACATCAATAATCTCTTGGGAATCTCTTAGGGCATCCATCAGGGAATTGATTGCACCTTGTGAACATTCTTTGGGCAATTCAAATTGATATGTTTCGGTTACAACCTCAAATCCGGCATCCCTTACCCATTTCTGGATTTTCTTCAGGGGAGTAATTTTATGGAGTTCCAGATTGGCAGTCTCAAGGGCAAAATTGACCGAGGCTGATATCACATTCTCGGATTTTTGCAGGGATTTCTCAAGTCGTGTGGCACAAGCCGAACAACTCATGCCACTTACATGAAAACTGATGGTATTGGTTCCCATAATGGCCGGACTTCAATCTTTACTCATTTGAATATTGACCTTAACTCAAGAAGTCATCACAACAAATAACATCAGAGTCAGGTAAATCCAAATTTATTTTCCACAGGGTTTGACCTTGGTCTGCAAAACTTACCGATATACTCTTTGGGAAATCATTTTCCCGTGAAATTAGCCTTTCGCTTTTCAATAAAGGCCTGTACACCCTCATTTTTGTCCTCGGTTGCGAACAAGGCATGAAACAATCTTCTTTCTAGCAATAATCCTTCCCTTAATGGCAGCTCCTCGGATTGGTTGATGGCTTCTTTGATTGCCATGACTGACAGTGGTGCCTGTTCGGTTATTTTATTGGCCAACGCCATGGTTTCCTCTTTCAGGTTGGCATCGGGTACGACCTTGGAAACCAATCCCGCCTGATCGGCTTCCAGCGCACTCATCCTCCTGCCAGTCAGATGCATTTCCATCGACTTGGCCTTGCCAATTGCCCTGGTCAGACGTTGTGTACCACCCAGCCCAGGCATAAGACCAAGCAGGATTTCGGGTTGACCGAATTGAGCGGATTCAGCAGCTACGATCATGTCACAATTCATGGCCAATTCGCACCCACCTCCAAGGGCATATCCGTTGACACCAGCAATGATCGGCTTGCGGCAATTGCGAAAAGCTTCCGTTTCTTCACCAAATCTATTCTGGGAAAACATATCCACGAAATTTTCATCGGCGAATTCCTTGATATTCGCACCAGCACAAAAGACCTCATCGTTACCGAAGATAACAATGCAAAGAATATTGTCATCCGCCTCAAAGGTTTTCATGGCATCCATCAATTCCCGCAGCAACTGCTTGCTCAATGGATTCAGTTTACCGGCAGAAAGGGAAATTACTCCCACCTTTCCTTTGGTTTCAACAATGATGTTTTCATATGCCATAATTCATATCTCCAAATATCCAATAACCCCCTGAATTTCATGGGTCCGAAAGCAATATCAATTACATATAATTCTGAACTCTCTACTTTTGACAGGATGGACAATAAAAAGTTGATCTTCCCGTCTGAACAATCCGATTTATTTGACCATCACAATTTTCATTATTGCATGGTCTCCCTTCCTGGTCATAGACACAGAATTGATGTTGAAAATACCCCAGATTGCCCGCAACACTCCGGTAATTTCTCAGGGTCGAACCACCTGATTTGATGGCTTCATTCAAGACATCACGAATGGCTTTTACAAGCAAGCCGGCCTTTTTTTGGGAAATCCTGTATGCTTTTCTGCGTGGAGAAATCCCTGCTCTCCAGAGTGCCTCGCTGGCATAGATATTACCAATACCGGCAATAATCTTCTGATCCAGTAGAAAGTTTTTGACAGGAGACGATCTCCTATCGAGGTGATATTTAAGATATTTTTCATCAAATCCGTTTCCCAACGGCTCCACACCAAGTGTTTTTAGAGGTGGATAAATGCTCAATTCGGATTCTGGTATCAGGTTCATTATACCGAATTTCCTGGGGTCATTGTAGGCTATTACTGTTCCATTTCCCAAATGAAAAACCACATGATCATGCTTGTCCCTCCGACAATTGTCATATTTCGGAAACCCATTGGTAGAGAAAATCGCAAAACTGCCGGTCATGCCAAGGTGAACTATGAGGCAATGTCCATTTGAGACCTCCAGAATGAGATATTTTCCCCTTCTGGCTATTGTGGTGATTGTCTGGTTGATCAAGTTTTTTTCAAATGATTCTGGCAATTCCCACCTTAACTTTGAGGTAAATACCTCAATCTTACCTATGGATTGACCCTCCATATACTGTTGTAACCCCTTACGTACGGTTTCTACCTCAGGAAGTTCGGGCATATTTGATATTCCCCTAGATTTCGAATGTTTGAATGGTCAAAAATTGTCGCATACCCACCATGATATTGTGAACGAGTGTAATCAATTCAATTATGGGCATGTCATATTAAAGCATTAGGCCAAAATTTGTTTTAAATTAGCCTATTTACTCCTGTTTTTTTCTTTGGATTGTGATTCAATGTAAATTGAATTTCCACTGATAGAACCTAATGTTGGTTTTCCTCAAACTTCAGGTATCTGGTAATTTCGGGCAGGTTTTTTCCATCAAGCAATTCCCGGGTGGGTTTGAAATAAATTATTCGACCCTGGTCCATGAAGGCTGAATTTTCGGCAAATCCAGCTAGGTCCTCTGGAGTATGGGAAACCATCAATACTGTTAACCCCTTCTCTAAACTCAGGTCCTTGACCAGATTGAGCATCTCTGCCCTGAGGGCAGGGCCAAGGGCTGTAAAGGGTTCGTCCAGCAACAATACCGGTCTCTTCATGACAAGTGTTCGGGCAATCGCAACCCTTTGGCGTTCACCCCCGGAGAGATTCTTGGGATTTCTGTGTTCCTTGGACTTCAACCCCACCTGATCAAGGGCTGAATATACCTCTTGTTCCGTGGAGTCGGTTACTTTAAGGCTTGGGTTGATACCAAGCAGAACATTTTGAAACGCAGTCAGGTGGGAAAACAGGTTGTGTTCCTGAAAAAGAATGGATATCGGGCGCTTCGAGGGCGGCAATCTGGTTATTGTTTCGTCATTGAACTTGATTGTCCCGGAATGCACGGTCTGGAATCCTGCAATCAGGGAAAGGAGAGTGCTTTTACCGGCCCCACTGGCCCCAATCAATCCATTGAGGGTACCCTTGGGCAATTTGAGGGAAACATTCAGATCCCACTCTCCCTGCTCAAACTCAACCGCAACCAACTCAAGACCTGAAAAGGACATTGCCTAGCCTTTCAATTATTACAAACACCATTAGACAAACAACTATTAGCAGCAAAGCCATGACAGCTGAATCATTGACCCGGTAATTTCCAAGGGCCTGATACAACATAAGGGCAAGGGTTGGATCTCTTCCCGCACTGAAGAATACCACGGACGTCAAATCCCCGGTAGCCATGGCTGTCGTCAAGGCAAAGGCCAGAATGATTTCCTTCTTGGCCAGGGGAATTTCCACAATTCTGATTTTGTTCCAACCTCCCAGACCCAAACTATTGCATAACGCATCATGTTTTTCCACATTCTCCCTCAGTACCGGACTAACCAATCTCAAGACAAAGGGCACGGCAATAAATCCGTTAATCAATGTTGCAAGATAAAGATTGTATTCGAATATCGGGATGAAAGGATTCAAGATTACAAACAGCCCCGTACCGAGGATTATGGGTGATACAATCAGTGCCTGGCTACCGGTCAGTTCCAGACGATTTGCCAAGCCGGTGTTTTTCCACCTTACTGCAATATCCCTAGTTGTTGAGGATAGCAATAAACCCAAACTGACGGCAATCATACCAGAACCAAATCCTACCATCAGACTTCTGAGGGTTGCCTCCCACACAGCCTGATTGCCCAATACCTGAACGACCGGTCCAAGGAGTCCCTTGGCAATAATACCCGCAATCGGTGCTCCTACCCACAAACAGCCCAATGCAATCCAGAATGTATCATTGATCTTGCTGAGCGGTGAGATGATATCGGGTCGGACACTTGCCCGGTTTTCGGTGGCAGAGCCCGGCTGGAGAAGGGCAAACTTCAATAACAACAAGGAGACGCAGAGACATATCGCAACCTGTATCAGGGCCAGGAAAATGGCCTTGGGAATATTGAAATTTGATCTGACTTCATGGAAGATTGCAACTTCGATGGTTGTTGATTGTGGACCACCCCCCAAAATCAACACGATGGTAAAACTTGTAAAACAAAGGAGGAAAACAAGGATCACGAGGCCGGGCAATCCATCCCTGAGCTTGGGGAGCTCGATATACCGGAACATTGACAGGGAATTCATGCCGGTCATGCTTGCAATTCGCCAATACTCGCCAGGTATTGATTCCCATATCGGGAGCAATAAACGAACCATTAGTGGCATATTGAAAAAAGTATGCGCTATCAATATTCCCGTCAGCCCATAAAGTGGGCTGAGCCCATTGAAACCCAAATATTTGAGGAATTCACTTACCAAACCGTTTTGTCCCCAGATGGCAGTTATTCCAAACACGGTAACAACAACCGGTATGACCAGCGGAAGTCCAAATAATTTCAATATGACGCCTCGACCCGGAAAGTCGGTCCTTCGGGCCAGTGCCCTAGCGACAGGTAGAGCAAAAAGCAGAGAGAAAAGGGTAGACAGGGTGGCTTGGAAGAGGGTGAATTCCAAGACTTCCAGAATATAGCTATCAATTCTCAGGGCATTCAGGTTCCAGATGGATAGCCATGCCATGTAGATTATTGCTACAATCGCAATACCTGGGGTGAAGACCAGGGCTAACAACCCTGGCCAGATTAATGGTTTATAACCCTCCATGCATCATCAGTTCATCGATGCCAACCACTCGGCAATCCAGACTTCCCTGACTTCATCGGCTTCCTGTGGATCAAGAAGGAAATTAATTTCGGGTTGCTCAAGATCCTTCATCGCCTCAGGAACAGATTCCCCAACATCTATGACTGGATACATCCAGTTGGTGGTTGGAATGAATTGCTGGGCCTTTTCGGAAACCAGGAAATCCAGGAAATCCCGTGCCAGTTCTGATTGATCCGAATAGGCTCCTATCCCGGCTACTTCAACCTGCATGTAATGGCCTTCGGGGAAAATCAATGCCTTGTACCTTGAAGTCTCCTCAACAACCTCATGATAGGATTGTGAAGTGGTATAGCTCATTACCATGGGTGCTTCCCCATTCGTGAACATGCCATAGGCTTCACCCCATCCCGGTGTCACCGTCAAGATTCTAGATGACAAGCTGGACCAGGCGTCGGGTGTATCTTCACCATAAAGACTTCTGAGCCAAAAGACAAAACCCAAACCAGGTGAACTGGTTCTGGGATCCTGTATAATCAGATCCTTTTCGGTACCACCTGCTACCAATTCTTCCATGCTTTGTGGAGGATTGGGTAAGGCTTCACTATCATACATCAGGGCAAAATACCCATAATCGTAAGGTACAAAATGGGGATCATCCCAATCCATCGGCAGGGTGTAGTTTGCATCAAGGCCATGGGTTGAGACCAGACCACTGCCAACAGCTTCGGCCATGAGGTTGGTATCCAGACCGAGAATGACATCTGCCTTGGAATTTTCTCCTTCGAGTTTCAACAATGAAAGAAGCGCCGCAGCATCAACCCCTGAACGCCATTCGATTTCGCAATTGCATTCCTGCTCGAAGACTTCGGTTATCAGGGGACCTGGTCCCCAATCACTGGTAAAGGAATCATAGGTGTAGATGGTAAGGGTTTCAGCCCTGAGAGTACAGGCAAACATCAGGAATGAAATAGAAATTATAAATTTACGCAACATAAAACAACTCTTTTGTCTGTGGCGTAGTATCAAGGAAGGGTTGGGGTTTAATGAGCTCCTCAATCCCTACGCCGGTATTAACCGGATCAGGTTCAACGGGTCGGTACATGATACCTCTCAGCCGAATGGCTCCCCGAGAGAACTATCGTTAAAATAATTCAATTTGTTTTCAAAATCAACTGAAATATCCGGTTTTGTTCCACCGGATAAAGAAATTGAACATCTATCCAGACAATCTAACCCTTGCAAGAAATCCAAAGGATGGTAAATGATTGGTAAAAATCGCTACTAATCCTATATTTCAAACCAATCATCAAAATAAATACCTCATGATCGAAAATACCCATCAGGATAATATAAGTTTTGGATACCGAACGGTAACCGAACAAGAAAAAACCGGACTGGTCAAAGAGGTCTTTTCCAGTGTTTCATCAAAATATGATATCATGAATGATACCATGTCCTTCGGCATTCACAGGGTGTGGAAGGATGCTTTGGTCGACTGGATGGCACCACAGGTTAAAACCAGTTGTCTGGATTTGGCCGGGGGTACAGGTGATATTGCGAAGAGGATTCTTAAACGCAATGCTGGAGTGGATGTTCATGTTGTAGACCTGACACCGGACATGATTTTTGAGGGCAGAAATAAAATTGGTCTTGGCAGTACCAACCAACCTGTTTCATGGATTGTTGGTGACGGATTACAACTTCCCTTCAAGGACAACCAGTTTGATTATTGCACCATCGGTTTCGGGTTACGCAATTTTCGCAATTACACCAATGCCTTGAAGGAAATCTACCGGGTATTGAAGTTGGGCGGCAGACTGCTCGTTCTCGAATTCAGCAATGTGCCCAATGAAAGTCTCAGACAACTCTATGACAGCTATTCTTTCAAGGTAATTCCCAAGTTGGGGGGTATTATTGCAAGCGACGTGGACAGTTATCAGTATTTGGTTGAAAGCATCAGAAAGTTTCCGGGACAGGAAGAATTGAAGGAATTGATGGCAGAAACCGGATTTGAAAATATCCGTTACCGCAATCTATCCTTTGGGGTCGTAGCCATTCACTCGGGATGGAAAATCTAGTCCATGCGTGGTCCGCATAAGATATTTCGCCTGATAAGGACAGGTGCGACATTCCAGAGAACAGGAGCAATGACAATTGCTTTGAATTTTCTGGACATCCATCCAAATTTAAGATTTCTGGCCCGCTTTCTGGGAATCCCTTTCCTGCCTTTCGGGTTGAAAGGGAATAAGGATCTCCCTCCGGTAGCCAGAGCCCTGACGGCGTTGGGACCTGCATATATCAAGTTTGGTCAAACTCTTTCGACTAGGCCCGATATTGTAGGTGTTGAATTGGCAGCGGAACTTCAGGTCCTGCTTGATGGATTACCACCTTTTCCAAGGAAAATTGCCATAAAATCAATTGAATCCGAACTTGGAGTCAAGGTAGATGAGATATTTTCCGATTTCAGTGAACCTATTGCTGCAGCATCCATTGCCCAGGTACACAAGGCTATACTGCGGGATTCGGGTAAACCGGTAGCAGTCAAGGTTCTGAGACCCAAAGTCGAGAGGGCTTTTCAACGGGATGTGGATGCATTTTACCTTGCTGCCTGGTTGATTAAATCACTTTCGCCAGCTTCCCGAAGGTTAAGGCCTCATGCGGTTGTTGAACATTTTGAAGGGGTTGTATTAAGAGAATTGGATTTGCGCTTGGAAGCTTCTGCCGCTGATGAATTTGCTTCCACCACCAAAGAAGATGAAGGAATTATCGTTCCCAAGATTCATTGGGAATTTTCAAGCAAGCATGTCCTTACTATGGACTGGGCCGAGGGGATAAATATCAACGATATTGAAGAACTGAGAAATGCCGGCCATGATCTTGAGTCATTATCGACAAGGTTAATCCAGCTTTTCCTCCAGCAGGCACTCAGAGATGGTTTTTTCCATGCCGATCAGCATCCTGGAAACCTTAAGGTTAACGAGTTGGGGGAAATCATTACCCTTGATTTTGGTATCATGGGTAGAATCAACACCTATACCAGAAGAGTCTATGCCGAAATACTCTATGGTTTCATCAATCAGGATTATCACAGGGTTGCCGAAGTGCATTTTGAAGCAGGTTATGTGCCACCCGATCAGGATTTGGATGATTTTGCCCAGGCCCTGAGATCTGTAACCGAACCCATTCTGGGCATGGATGCCAGCCATATTTCCATGGGTCGATTATTGAGTCACCTGTTTGAGGTAACCGAGCGATTTGGAATGGAAACACGTACCGAGTTGATCTTGCTGCAAAGAACAATGGTTGTCATCGAAGGCGTTGCCCGAAGCTTGAATCCAAAACTCAATATGTGGGACGCATCAAAGCCTGTTGTTGAAGACTACATCCGCAAACATGTCGGGCCGGTAGCAGTATTCAAAGATACCATGAAAACAATCAAGATACTGTCAAATGTACCCCCACAGCTTCCTGAACTACTGAATAAAATCTCAAACAATCTTGAATCCGTTGAACCTAATTCATCATTTTTTGAAACAAAAAGTGTGTTCGTAGGCATTCTAATCGGTATTCTTGCTTCAATCCTAGGTGTTTACATACTTACAAATTGATGGCAAAATTACGGTTAAATCAATTAATCGATGATCAACAATTCAGAAAGGGTAGATTTTGACCGAAATTAACAAAACCGTTTTGCTAACTGGTGCAGCAGGTGATATCGGAACACGGCTCCGCCCTCTCCTCTTATCACGTTATTCGCGTATGATTCTTAGCGATTTGCAGGAAATTACCGATCTTGCAGATAGAGAATCATTTCAAAAAGCTGATCTTGTGGACAAGAATGCCATGGATGATATCTGCAAGGGTGTGGATGCCATTGTTCATTTGGGGGGACAATCGGTTGAGGGTGATTGGGAGACGGTAAATCACTGCAACATTCAGGGTTTGTTTACCCTGATGGAAGCAGCACGCCAGGCTGGTGTAAAGCGCGTGGTCTTTGCCTCTTCCAACCATGCCATCGGAATGTATTCCCGTAATCGACGTATTTGTGTTGATTCCAAAGTCAGGCCGGATTCCCGTTATGGACTTTCCAAGGCCTTTGGTGAGGCCTTATGTTCCCTTTATGCCGACAAGCATGGAATGAGGTGCTTATCAATCAGGATCGGTAATGTAGCAGATAAACCCTTGGATTTACGACGCCTTTCCATGTGGATACATATCGAGGATCTGTTTCAGTTGATACGAATTGGGTTGGAACACCCCAACCTGCACAATGAAATCGTTTTTGGCTGTTCCCAGAATGACAGGAGTTTCTGGGACAATGGACCTGCCTTTCGTCTAGGGTATCGGCCTAGGCACAAGGCTGAAGATCATGTGGTTCATGCCATGACAAACCAAAAGGAAACCGGACCTGATGCGATTGGGGATAATTTCCAGGGAGGAACTTTCAGCAGTGCTGAATTTGATGGTGATCTGGACAGAATCCGTTGGTCCTGATCAGATCTATAGTATTGGATTCACTTGATTGGAAAAGACCAGGTCGCAATATTTATTTGTATAGGCCAATGGGAATGTAGTGTCCCAAATTATTGGATGAACCCGATCTCCCCATTCAGAAAAACATAATCCGGACTGATGTTGTTTTTTACATTAAATCCACTCCGAATAAACCGGGAACTAATCAACCGTTAATCTTGTTCATCCTTCCGGATGGGCCAGCATATAGCTCCGGAGAACTGCATTCATGCGAGTCTGATAGTCCTTGCCCTGGGCCTTGAAATAATCAATGACATCGGCATCCAGTCGTACCGATACGGGTTGCTTGGGACGGGGCAGTGTAACCTGCATACTCGACCAGTCGATTTCCCCCTCATCCGGGTCGGGCTCGGGATCGATCCCCGCGGCCTCCTCACGGCGCAAGGCCTCCCAGTCGGTTTTTTCTTTCCCCCTGTTGCGGATTGCTTCCTCAAGGGTCATTGTCCTGATATCTTCTTTTTTCATCTTCTCTCAACCTCCGGGCCGAAATGATCCTTATCCTCGGGCCTCTCCAAGTCCAGCTCACCATGACCATCACCCCGTTCAGTTCTCCTAATGTGATCCATCTTTGCTTGGTATCAACTGTCATGTTTGGGGAAAATGGTGCCGGAGAAGGGACTTGAACCCCCGACCTAGTCATTACGAATGACCCGCTCTACCGTCTGAGCTACCCCGGCACTTTTATCCTAATTTATATCCTAAATTTATAATTTCATCAGCAGAATTGTCTTCAATTAGGGTTTCACTTTCGAAATCCTCTTCATTTATTAGTGGCAAGAGCTTTATCGAAGATGGAAGATTTGTAGTTTCTTCCTCTCCCCTTCGCCAGGTCAATGTATCAAATGCCTGACAGGAAATACAAACTGGCTGCCATTCCTTGTGAATTTGCTGACAGGTGTTGCAAATCCACTGATTTCCCCTTGGTGCAGTCAAGGCGTTACTCAATAATGATTTCACATTCTGGTCTGGCGAACCTTTACCTTTTTCAATTGCAGCCATGATGAGAAAGGTTCTAACCGTGGGATCATCCTGATGAATATTCTCCAGCTCATGACTGGCAACTCCGAAATCTCCTCTCGAAATCGCCAATTCAGCCATCGTCATTCTGGATTCCGGATGCATGAGTGTCTTGGCAATAAGTTTCTTGAACCTCTCATGTCGGTGTTGATCAGTTTCGTCCGGCTCCAACTCAGTATATGCTTGGGCCAAATCCGGATGTGGTTCAAGATTCCAGGCCTTGGTCAAAATACGATTGGCGTTTCTATGGTCGCCATCACCATTCTTCAGCTGGGCAGCCAAAACAGCAGCCGGCACCAATGATGGTGCAAGCTTGTTGGCCTCAAAAACCTTGAGGGAACCCTCTTGGTTTCCCTCCTTCAGTAGTTTTTTGCCTTCAGCAAACAGAGTTACAGCCGTACCATGAACATACTCCTGCTTGCTGATTCGCTTGCGGTCAAATCGTGCTTTCCAAGTGTTCCTTACTCCTTCCCAATCCGCTTCACTGGTTTGCAGACGCAAAAGGATAATTTGAGTTTCTTCATGGCCTGGTTTCAATTCGAAGGCCTTTTTGGCCAATTGCAGTGCTGTTTTGGTATCTCCTACTTCAAGACGGTGTTTCAATATGCCCACGATTCCGACAAACCTTGTCCTGTCATCGCCAAGCAGTTTCTTGTAAACATCCTGGGCTTTATCCTTGTTTCCCATACGTTCGGCAGATTGTGCAGCCAAAAGACCAGTCAATTCCGGACGACTCAAATGCCTTTCCGCAAGAGCAATCTTATGTGCAGCCTCCGAGGGTTCTCCTGCTGCCATTGCCACCATGCTCTCGGCCAAGGCTTCATAACCCTTTCTATCCTTGTTACGGTTCAGGTATCTGGTTAAAGCAGTTTCATCACCAACAAAAAATCTGAAAACAGCCAAAACCAAACCAAACAGGAAGTACACTGCCCAGATTACAGGAATAAGAATCAAGAGCAGAATAATCAGGTTTACCAGACTGGTTGTTATCTCATAATCCAGAATTTCAAAGGTAACACTGCCCTGGAGGTCCAATAAATAGGCAAACCCCATGCTTAGGGCGGCAATCGCCAGTATGAACAGGGAAATCTTTGCCAGGGACCAAATCATGTTACTGGCCTGTTACAGTCAATGGCTTTGATAATGACTCTTCCACTGCAATCAATAAATCCAATCTGTTCTGTACCTTGTGTTTCCAACTTTCCAATGTTACCTGAACCGGTTGGGGAAGCTGATCATATAACTCCAATACACTTTCCAGATCACCTTTTTTCAGTCTTTCTTCCAGTCTGGATAATACAGCTACTGCATCATCTCCTTCTCTGGGTGTAAGGGATCTCACCTGGACCAGGGAAGAAACTATACTTCTGGCCATGTCCTGAATCGATCCGCTTTCAGCACCTGTTTCTACAGCCTTCAAAGCCTCTGTAATCAAGTCTTCAAATTCATTCTGGAGTTCCAACAGTGTAGCAACGCCATCTTCTGACAACTCAAGAATGATGGCTGGCAATTCCAAACTGTTGATTTGACTTTCTCCAATTATTGCAGCATATGGGATACCTGCTTCCACAGCAGCCTGTATTCCAACCAAAGTCAGGTTTCGCAAGGAGTTTTCACCAACCGTCTGGGAGGAAAGAGCAACCAGTTCAGTTTCCAGCCCCACTGTATTATCCCTTACTTCGGCAACCTGATTGGCAAGCATTCGGTTTTGCTCCTGTAAAAGAGCCAATTCCTCTTCCAAACCAGGAAGCTGAGTGCCAACATTTTCGATATTCGCAACCAACTCATTCATCAAACCCTGATTGGTACTTAAACCAGAAAGTTCCATTTGAAGATCAGTCACTTCTTCACCCAAAATTGTCAAACTCCTTGAAAGCCCATCAATTTCCAGAATTTTATCACCGATTCTCTGTATCCTTGCCTCCAGCAATACCATCTGGCCATTTGTCCCGGCCGCTTGATTGCTTTCACTTGAACCAGTAACCCCACTCACTGTTGAGCCAGAATTGGAACTCATGGGCATGGACCATGATAGTGCTGTAAAGTCTTCCTTCAGTTTCCTGTTATCAGCTTCGATCACCTCCAAATCTGTCTCCAAAGCAACCAGACTCTCCCGTAAACCCACCAGGGTTGTATCTAGTTTACTCCTGATTTCATCATGTTTTCCGGTCAAGGTATCCAAATCTATACTAAATCTGGTCAATTGTTCAGTTTGGTTCCCAATGACCTCATTGATTGTATTCAACTCTGAAGCCAGGCCTGCATTTTGGCTATCTGCTTCTTCCAAAACACCGCTCAATTGCGAAATATTTTCCTCCAGACCGCTTATTCGCTCCTCAAGGGCCGGAATTACTGTTGTTTGCAGTTCTTCAACCTGTTCACCAACCCCAGAAATATTTTCCTCCATGAGACTGGAAATTTCCATATTTCCCTCTGATGGCATGCTAGGAAGGAATTGTTGTGGAACCAAAAGAATCAGGGCAACACCAACACCACCCGCAATCAGTCCAAAGACAATGGCCCTGAAGATCAAACCGGCTATTTTATCCATCCACCTGTTCAATCTACTCTCATTGTTTGATTGCTTGCCTTTCCCAGGCTGCTCGGGCGGTGATTCTGCAATTATTTCGGCAATTTCCTCGCCATCGTCATTTTTGTCGGATGTGTTATCAGACATAGCTCTTTCCTGTTGGCACCATTAGGGTGTTTTTCGTTGGCTTATCCGCAATTCTGCCCTGAATCAATCAGGTGGATTATACACAAGAAAATCCAAAGTCCAAAGCACCGGCAAACAAAAACTGAAATCAGTGAATACGGACTTTCATATCATTGAACATAGGGGAAAAACCGAGGAAATTTTAGCAAAAATGATTCACAAGGCTATAAACACCCTTAACCATTTCGCTAGTATCAGCCTGTAAATCAATCTTCATTGAAAAAATCTTGTCGGGAAAATTTCGACCGATTACCCTCACCTACCATTGTGAAAATTCATTTGAGAGTGCTGGACTAGGACCTTTGAATTGAAGCCATCCGCAGCAACCCTGGTTTCCCAATCCAGTGTAATCCCCTGTTTTATATTTTCACTCATGCAGAAGATTAAATGCCCTTTTGCAGGGATTTCCTTGATCTCATTTGAAAACAACCTGGCCGTTCTGGCGGAATACAATGGGATTAAGCATGGCTTTTCGGACAATAACGTAAGTGCTTCCTTTGCCAGTGGGCATTCCCGCTGGTTATATACAATCAATTCCTCGACTTCTATTCCCTTGTTCCCCAGAACTAATTTCAAATCCTGGGAAACATGCTCTCCACGAAAATAAAACAACTTGTCAGTGAATTCGGACTTATCCAGACCGATAACCATTTCCTCAACTCGATTGAAAGTTTGGATAACATTATATCCTGCATTGATTGCCAGTTTTCGGGTTTGATTGCCGACGCAATATACGTTGACTCTTCCCAAGTTCACGCCCTTGGACAAGAGCGAAAGAATAGCATTTTCGGAAGTAAAGACATATCCCGAATATTCCTGTTGGCAGAAGTCGAAGGTTGGGTACTGTATTTCTATTAAAGGGGATATACAGATATCCAACTGATTGTTGATGGCCAATAATTCGCCTTTAATTCTCTTCGATGCTTTAATGGGTCTGGTAAGAAGGATTGAACGAAATATTTGAGACATATCGCTACCCAATTATTGCATAGGCAGAAGAAATCGGCTTTGTTTTAACTTCTGTTTTGGTTTCTTCAATCATATTATTTGAGATAATAATAGGATTTTTTCCGATTATTTTAATCAAACAAATTTAGCCAGCGTTAAGTGGATTATGTGTTCCAGTATCAAGGTCCTTGGAATTGAAAGCAGTTGTGATGATACTTCTGCCGCGATTGTGAGCCATACCCAGGGTGAAAATCCTGAAGTACTCTCAATGGTGGTTCAAAACCAGGGTACGCTTCATGAGCAATATGGTGGCATAGTACCGGAAATTGCTGCCAGAGCCCATTCAGACCGACTTGATAGGTGTACGATTGAAACGCTGAATTCTGCACAGTTGAATTTGTTGGATCTTGATTGCATAGCCGTAACCGCAGGTCCTGGTCTCATCGGAGGTGTGATTTCAGGTGTCTCATTTGCCAAGGGGCTGGCCGCCGGAAGCGGGTTGCCTATGGTTGGTGTAAACCATCTTGCAGCCCATGCCCTGACAGTCCGGCTGACCCATCAGGTTGATTTCCCATTTTTGTGCTTGCTAGTATCGGGAGGTCACTGTCAATTCCTAGCGGTCCTGAGTCCTGATGATTTCATTCGACTTGGCGGAACCATTGATGATGCACCTGGTGAGGCCTTTGATAAAACCGCACGACAACTTGGTTTGTCACAACCGGGAGGACCTGTTATTGAAAAGGTGGCAATATCTGGCAATCCCACGAAATATGCCTTTCCCAGACCCCTAAAAAACCAACAGGGATGCAATTTATCTTTCTCCGGGTTGAAAACATCCCTTCTGAGGGAGAAGGAAAAGATAATCTCTGAAGAAGGAACAATATCTAAAACCCGAATGGCCGACCTTTGTGCCAGTTTCCAAAAGGCCGTAAGTGAGTCTTTGAGCCAAAAGTCTCAGGTTGCCCTGAAGATTTTTGAAGAAACTGTCGGGCAAAAACCCACTCTGTTTGCTATTTCCGGTGGTGTCGCTGCAAACCAGATGATCAGAAAGGATATCGAGGATGTTTGCTGGGTCAATGAAATAAAGTTCTACGCACCTCCGTTGGAATATTGTACTGATAACGGAGCTATGATTGCCTGGGTCGGGATTGAAAAATTCAGAACCGGCAACTTTGATGGGTTTGACCTGGAGGCACGTTCCAGATGGCCCTTGGATACTTCAAGTTCTCCAATACTCGGAGGAGGCAAGAGGGGAGCAAAATCGTAGAAAGGGACATTTTCACCATCGTTGGAATTTGATAGTGTGATTTATTGGAATTTTTAACAAGATTGAGGAGTATTGAATGGCATATTGGTTATTTAAATCAGAACCTTCAACTTGGAGTTGGGAGGAACAACTTGCCAAGGGGGACGTTGGCGAGGAATGGGATGGGATTCGAAATTATCAGGCCAGAAACAACATGCGAAATATGCAGTTGGGTGATCTAGGATTTTTTTACCATTCCCAAACAACAAAGGAAATCGTGGGAATTGTTGAAGTCGTTGCCCTGGCTCACCCCGACAGCACCACCGATGATGAAAGGTGGGAATGTGTTGATGTGAAGGCAGTTCAATCCTTTCCCAAGCCGGTTACCCTTCAGGATTGCAAGAATAATCCCAAATTGACTGATATGGTATTGGTCAATAACACGCGACTATCGGTTCAACCCGTTGCCAAGGATGAGTGGGAGGAAATCTGCAGGATGGGCGGGATCGAATAAAATCTTCAAGATCTGTTTTTCAAGATCCATTTCATCCCTTCTCTTTTCGCAAGTGAGGAAAGACGTTGTTCATTTTGAGATACATAATTCTCTACCCTTTGAGGATTTGTCCGTGAATATTGCCGCAGGACCCAGCCTATGGCCTTTTGCAGGAAAAATTCCTTCTCGGCCAATGAATGCTCCATGATTTCCAACTGCATGTTCCAATCCATTTTCTCCTTGCTGAGAAGTTGGGTCAATATGGCCGTTCTTCTTTTCCATATGTTCGTCGACTGTGCCCAATCTCTCAATATTACGGAAGTTTGAACCGGTTGATTGATCAGCATTTGGTGTACGCCATGGGTAGCAATCGGATCAATGATTTCCCACCAAGCGCCCTCGACAACCATTTTTTCAATGAAATCCATATGCTCGGGAAGAATCCATTTCCTGAATTTGGCATGGGTCAGTATTTCAATTGAGGCATACCATTCTTCTCTCCTTGAAGCATTGGTCCAAATGAAATCCATCAGGCTTACCCATGCTTCTGGGGATTCCATCGGGTACTCCTTGATCAGGGATGAGACAATTTTCCTGGTTTGGGGTGTTTTCACTCCCCAAAAGGGCATATCGGTTTTCATGTAGGATCGCTGATATTTGGCTGTATCAGGATCACCAGTCTCTGAAAACCGAGTTAGTAATTTCTCCCTGAAAGTCGAGTTGAAGTCGCTCATGCACTTATGGTCGATATGTAAACCCAGACGTTAATATCTGTAATGCTCGGCCTTGAATGGGCCCACCTTGTTAACCCCGATATAATCAGCCTGTTCATCGCTGAGTGAAGTCAACCTTACGCCCAACCGTTCCAGATGAAGGGTTGCAACTTTTTCATCCAAGTGCTTGGGAAGGGTATATACCCTGTTTTCATAATTCTGGCCATTGTTCAACAACTCGATCTGGGCAAGAACCTGGTTGGTAAAGCTTGCCGACATGACAAAACTGGGATGGCCGGTGGCGTTACCCAAATTCAACAATCTTCCCTCGGACAGGAGGATTATTCGTTTGCCTGACGGCATTTCAATCATGTCAACCTGTTCCTTGATATTGGTCCATTTATGGTTTCGAAGGGAGGAAATCTGAATTTCGTTGTCAAAATGACCAATATTCCCAACTATAGCCATGTCCTTCATGTCCCGGATATGATCAATGGTAATTACATCCTTGTTGCCAGTTGCCGTAATAAATATATCTGCGATTGGCAGGGCCTCCGGAAGTGTAACTACTTCGAAACCATCCATTGCTGCCTGTAGGGCACAAATCGGATCAATCTCGGTAACCTTGACCCTTGCGCCAGCACCCCGCAATGATGCCGCAGACCCCTTGCCCACATCGCCATATCCGCATACCACAGCAACCTTGCCTGCGAGCATTGTATCGGTCGCTCGTCTAATACCGTCAACCAGGCTTTCCCGACAACCATACTTGTTGTCGAATTTGGACTTGGTAACACTGTCATTCACGTTGATGGCCGGGAAGGGCAGCAATCCCTTTTCCTGCATCTGGTACAACCTATTGACACCCGTGGTTGTTTCCTCGGTCACACCCCTGATCATGTACCTTTGCTTGACAAACCAGCCTGGAGAGGTTTTTCGCCTGATGTCTATACGTTCAAACAAGGCCTCTTCTTCCTCCGAAGTGGGATTTTTGATTAGATCCTCTTCTCCCTCTTCAACTCTTGCACCAAGCAAGATGTAAAGGGTGGCATCTCCACCATCATCAAGAATCATGTTGGCACAACCTTCCTCAAAGTGGAAGATCATGTCAGCGTAATCCCAATATTCAGGCAGTGTTTCGCCCTTGACTGCAAATACCGGTATGTCCTGAGCGGCAATAGCTGCTGCCGCATGATCCTGAGTGGAAAAGATATTGCAGGAAGCCCATCTGACCTTTGCACCCAGATCTACAAGGGTTTCAATCAAAACCGCAGTCTGGATTGTCATGTGGAGTGAACCGGCTATGCGAGCTCCTTCCAGTGGTTTCTGACCGCTATATTCCTCTCGTAATGCCATCAGGCCGGGCATTTCGGTCTCGGCGATCATGATTTCCTTTCTGCCGAATTCGGCCTCGGATAAATCTTTTACAACATAGGGCCTGCTCATGGGTGTCACCTCCACTTGGTATCTACTGGAAATGATAAATATAATCCAAGCAGTTGAAAATGAAACCACCTAAGGAAGAGTAACTCTTGACCTAAAAATTATCCCGAGACTTCTTTGTCTGGTTTGCCAGGATCGTCCTTGAAGATTTTCGTTAAAATAGGGAGGGTCAGTATCCACAGTGACTTGATAATATGATATTCCACTTTTAATTCTTTCCACTTGTCTGAAAGCTTTCTGGGTTGTGCATAATTTTAATTTAAGGATTTGTTGATGGGAAGATTAGTTGATGGGATTTGGTTTGATCAGTGGTATGACACTAAATCTACTGGTGGCAAATTTGTTCGAAGCATATCCCAATTCCGAAACTGGATAACGAAGGATGGATCCGTAGGGTCAAGCGGTCAAGGAGGATTCAAGGCAGAACCCGGTCGTTATCACCTATATGCGAGCTATGCCTGTCCTTGGGTACATCGGGTCCTGATATATCGCAAGTTGAAAGGGCTTGAAGATCACATTGGCGTATCATTTGTCCACTGGTATATGGCTGAAAATGGCTGGACCTTCCAAATTGATGATGAAGGAATTGTTGGTGATCACCTCTTTGACTTTGAATTTGCCCATCAAATCTACATCAGGGCTGATCCAAAATATTCCGGACGTGTAACCGTACCAATACTATGGGATAGGAAGACAGACACAATCGTGTCCAATGAATCCTCGGAAATCATTCGGATGTTGAACAGTGCTTTTGATGATACTGGAGCCAAGGAGGGGGACTATTACCCGGAACACCATCATCAGGAAATTGACAAGGTTAATGAACGAATTTACAGCACGGTCAACAACGGGGTTTACAAAGCCGGTTTTGCTACAACACAAGATGCCTACGAGAATGCAGTTCATCCCTTGTTTGAAACATTGGATTGGTTGGATGAGCAACTAGCAACCAAGCGTTTTTTGATGGGAGAACAACCTACTGAAGCGGATTGGAGACTATTCCCAACACTGTATCGGTTTGATAGTATCTATGTCGGTCATTTCAAATGTTCTCTCAAGCGAATTGTTGATTATCCGAATTTATGGGCTTATTCTCGTGATCTTTTTCAATGGCCGGGAATAGACGATACAGTCAATATGAACCATGCCCGTAGACATTACTTTCTAAGCCATGATACCATCAACCCAACCCGTGTTGTCCCCATCCCACCAGAAATTGACTGGTATGCACCACATGGTCGAGGGTGATAATCATCAAGAGTAAAATGGCAGGGATATACCAAAATATAACTTGGAATGACATGCATGATCCAAGGGCTTTATGACACCACTTGTATCTGAATCTGAATCGCACACGCAGGAAATCGCGATAAAGCTTTTACCATATTTGGAAGCGGGGATGGTACTGCTGTTAAATGGGCCCATAGGGGCTGGGAAATCAGTATTTGCCAGGGCCATCATTTCCTCGCTTTTGGCCAAATCAGATAGGGAGGAAGACATTCCTTCCCCAACCTTTACCCTTGTACAGAGTTATGAAACTGAAGAATTTGAAATCTGGCATGTTGACCTCTACAGAATTGAATCGGAACTTGAAATAATCGAACTCGGTTTGGAAGAAGCCTTTGAAACTTCCCTCTGCATCATTGAATGGGGAGAGAAATTGGGTCGATTTACTCCCGACAATCGTATTGAAGTCTCCTTTGAACCAATAACCAGCTTTAAATCCGGAAGACGCTTGACCTTTACGACCAAAGATTCAAAATATGCCCATAGAATCGCGAGGGCACTTGAATAATCGAACACAGGAAAGAAGACGTTTTCTGGAGGAAAAAGGTTGGAGCGATTGGGGAATTGCCAATCTGGCCGGGGATGCCTCCCCAAGAAAGTATTTCCGACTATCCTCCGGTAGTAAAACGGTAGTGCTGATGGATGCTCCCATCAGTTCCTGTGGACCCCTCGATCCCTTTATCGGTATTTCAGAGTACCTGATTGAACAGGGTTTCAGTTCTCCCAAAATCCTGGCCAAAGACACAATGGGAGGATTTCTGATCATTGAAGACTTGGGTGATGACCTTTTCAGTTCCCTCCTCGTCAAGCAACCCGAATCGGAGTACGAAATCTATCAGGTTGCACTGGAAATATTGGTTACACTGAGACAAAAGGCCCCTCCTCCACATGTCCCAACTTACACCCCTCAAATCCAGGGTGAATTGTCGGCTCTATCCCTAACATGGTATGCCCGGTATATTTCGATAGTTGAGGTAAATGAAAGAAAAGTAAACCAACTGAGGGATTTGGTCGCTGAAGCCATTTCCGGTTTGAACGAGAGGCAAGTGTTCATTCACCGGGATTACCATGCCGAAAACCTTTTCTGGTTACCAGAGCGGTCTGATCAAGAAAGGGTAGGATTGATTGATTTTCAGGATGGTTCAATCGGCCAATCTTCCTATGATCTTGTTTCCCTGCTGGAGGATGCCCGCAGGGATATTTCAACCACTTTGAAAGAGGATCTTTTGTACAGGTATTCCGAACTTACGGGCGATTCTCTTGCCGTGGTCAAGAAAGGGGTAGCGATTTCAGGTATCCAGAGAAACCTGCGGATTCTGGGCGTATTTGCCCGCTTGTCCATTCGGGATTCAAAATCCTGGTATCTGGATTATATCCCCCGGGTTTGGAATTACCTCATGAGCGATCTGGAAACTGCCGGTTTGCCTGACCTGACCACGTTTATCATGAATAACCTGCCACCACCTACACCTGAAAACCTGGACAAATTGAGGAGTGCTTAAATCAAACCACATTCGGCAATGATTTTCGCAGCGGGTTTTGGAATCCGTTTGGCAAATTTGGTCAAGGATGACCCCAAGCCCCTGATCAAGGTAGGCAATACGACACTTCTGGACCATGCTCTGGACGTGACCAGAGAGGCTGGCATCACCAACATTGTTGTCAATGCCCATTATCTCAGCCACAGGATTGTTGATCATCTGGCTTCTAGTTCCACGGCCAAAGTAATTATCGAAGAACCGGATATACTAGATACAGGTGGTGGATTGCTCAATGCCCTCCCTCATCTCGGTACCAATCCGGTATTTACCTTGAATTCCGATAATTACTGGTTTGGCCAAAACCCACTGTCCTTGCTTGCCGATTATTGGAATGAACAGGAAATGGATGCCCTTTTGGTTTTGGGGGCTAGGAAGAATACCTTTGGATATCAGGGCAAGGGCGATTTTGTCATCGATTCCGGTGGCAATCTGACAAGAAGATCAAGTCAAGACACCGGGCTGGTTTACCTCGGTGCTCAGTTAATCAGCCCTTCGGTGATCAGTAGCGAGTTTGGTAGGGTGTTTTCCCTCAATGCGATCTGGGACCGGTTAATCCACAATAAAAGAATAAAGGGTTTGATTTATGATGGAAAATGGGCAGTAATTGATACACCTTATGGTATTGAAACCATAAGAAAGATATTATGAAACCGAATGGTTTTTCATTCCACAAGAATTGACCAAAATCTTACTACTTGAATATGTACCAACCTTCATCAATACACTTCAATCCGAATTTATTATCAACACCTTAACCCCAATTACAGACTGAATGTTCTCTCAACAAAACAATCCCAGAGTATTCGCAGTTCATCCGGGTTGTGATTTTGCCAATGTCTTTGTTGATGGGCTACTTGATAGGATGAAGGATGCCAACCCCGAAGACATGGCACGTGTGGAAATTTACCTCACCACGAATAGCCTGAGGCAGGCTGTTATTGCCAGATTCATTGAGCACAAGAATACTTTTATCCCCAAACTGTCCCTACTTACCGATTTGAAAAGGGATGCCCGATTCCCGGCAATACCCCTGCCAGCATCAACCCTCCGCATACGTTTGGAACTGATGCAAATCATCAAGAAATTGCTTGAAAAGGACCATCGGTTTGCCTCCCATTTGGCCCAGTATGAACTTACCAAATCACTTGAGTCTCTATTACAGGAACTCAACGAGGAAAATATTGGCCCAGATGAGCTCAAGGAAGTCGATCAAACCAACTTGTCCTCACATTGGAAGGAAAGCCTGAAATTCCTGGAAATCCTGACCGGTTTTGTCAAAACCTCGAATACACCGAGTGAGGAGGCAAGGCTTAGGCTGGTCATCGATGCCCTTGTTTCAAGTTGGGAAACCAATCCGCCAAATCATCCCGTCATCGTGGCTGGTTCCACGGGTTCGGTTGGAGCAACCCAATACTTTATGCAAAAGGTGGCATCTCTGCCTCAGGGGGCACTGGTACTTCCCTGCTTTGATTTTGATCTGCCGGAAGGCGTTTGGGAAAAGATGGAAAGCAAAACATTCCAGATTGACCACCCTCAGTACAGATTTTACCAACTTGCCATCAATCTGGGCATATTACCAGGGGATATTCCTCACTGGACCGGGGAAATTGAACGAAACCTCCCCCGCAATTCCCTGATTTCTCTTGCCTTGCGACCTGCGCCAGTTACCAACCAATGGCAATCGGAGGGACCAAAACTCGCCAATCTGAAGGAGGCAACGGAAGGATTGACCCTGGTCGAGGCTCCCTCTTTGAGGATTGAAGCTGTCACCATCGCCTTGCAAATGAAAAAGGCTTTAGAAGATAACAGGACTGCTGCACTGGTTACTCCAGACAGATCCTTGATAAGGAGGGTTAAGGCAACTCTCAGAAAGTGGAATCTCAATCCCCGAAACTCCCGGAATGACAATTTGTTACAAACTTCCATGGGTACTTTTTTGCAAAGTATTGCAAATTTAATGGGCAAGGAGGCCAGTCCCGAAGAGTTTGTTGCACTGTTGAAACATCCCTTGACCAATTCTGGTCCCGACCAGGAAAACCACAAGGAACTCGCTTCGGACCTTGAATATTTCATTCGCTCCAAGGGTCCGGAATACGATCCCATGAAACAGACGTACAGTTGGTCGCGAGGCAAACAGGTAGAAAACGCGCTAGAATGGTTCGATTGGTTTAAAGACAATATAGACAAGCTTGAACAAGCCACCGAAGGTACTCTGGAAAAGTATGTTGGCCTCCACAAGGCAATTGCAGCAAATTTGGCAGAAGGTCCCGGTGGGCAATCGGCATTGTTTTGGGGAAACGGTGACCAGGCAACAAAGCAGGTAGAAAATCTATTCAACAGGATTTGGAGGGCTTCTTCCATATCGGGAACAATCTCTTCAAATGAATATATCGAGCTGTTTTACGGGCTGGCCAGTGAAATACAGATATCGAATTCCGCTGAAACCACACCCAATCTGTATTTCTGGAATACTGAAGATGCCCGGATGCAATCCCCGGATTTGTTGATTGCTGGAGGCATGAATGAAGGTTCATGGCCCAGATTCCCCGGTCAAGACCCTTGGCTGAACCGCAACCTACGCAGTCAGATTGGCTTGAATTTGCCAGAGACCCGGATTGGCTTGATGGCACATGACTTTCAACAAATTGTTTCTTGCAAGGAAGTGATACTTTCCAGAAGCACACTTGGTGATGGCGATCCGACAACCCCATCGAGATGGCTCAGCCGCTTGAAAAACCTGCTGTCCGGACTTGACCCAGAGGGAATTACAGCATTGGAGAGCATGAAAGCACGTGGAGACCAATGGTTGCTACTGGCTGAAAACTTTGAAAAACCCCAAAGTCGGCAAATCCCCTATTCCAGGCCACAACCATCCCCACCACTCATTTCTCGTCCTAAAAAAATCAGCGTGACAGCGGTCAGGACACTGATAACCGATCCTTACGCCATTTATGCCAGGGACATCCTGAAATTCAAACCTGTATACCGCCTGAAAGTGGAACCCAGTTACCTCTTGAGGGGTATCAAGCTCCATACAATCATGGAACAGTTTATGGCAGTTTTTGATGACGATCAGGATGTGGTTGAAACCGAAAGACTCATGGATATTGCCAGAGAAGTTTTGAGCAACACCGGTACATTACCGGTCGTTGAGGAAGTCTGGTTGTCAACTCTGGAACATAATGCAAAGGAACTTTTGAAAATTGAAAAAACACTTCGCACTAAAACCGAACCGGAGATCATGGAGGTCTTGGGAGAACATTACTTCGAGAACCTCGATTTTACCCTTACAGCGAAATGTGACCGGATAGATGTGGAACATGAACCGGCCGACTGTTGGCATCTTTTCGATTACAAATCCGGTGCAATCCCCAGTACCAAGCAAATTGTCCTCTACGAAAAGCAAATCCCCCTTCAGGCCATCATGGCGGAAAAGGGAGCCTTTGATGAGATAGTTGGAGGTACCGTTTCAAGAGCAGCATATATCGGTATTGGTAGAAAACCTGAATTGCGGGAGGTTGAACGGTGGAACAAATCCGGTGAAGATACCTTCATGAGAGACTGGAACAAATTCCAGGATCTGGTCGTTCTCTACCAGAACCCAACAACAGGTTATATCTCCCGACGATATGGAGGTGTGGGGACCCAATCCAATGATTACGACCATCTTGCCAGATATGGCGAGTGGGAAGACACGGATGAACCACTATTTCAACGGGTGGGTGATGGTTAGCAGAAGATTTGACGACGCCACCCTGCCTCAGGTCAAGGCTGCCAATCCGCTTGAATCCTCCTGGGTATTGGCCAATGCCGGTTCAGGCAAGACCCGGGTATTGACCAACCGGGTGGTTCGCTTGTTGCTTGCCGGAACATCCCCACAAAAGATTCTTTGCATTACCTTTACCAATGCAGCAGCCACCAACATGCTCAATCGACTTGGTGAAACTCTCGGCGGTTGGGCCATGCTCTCCAATGAAAACCTCAGGGACAGGCTTCTGAATCTTGGGGAAGACGAAAGCTCACTGACTCCCGAAAAACTAGATTCAGCGCGTACTCTCTTTGCCAGGGCTCTCGAAACACCCGGAGGCATGAAAATTCAAACCTTCCATTCCTTTGCAACTACCTTGTTGAAACAATTCCCGCTGGAAGCGGGTGTTTCTCCCCAGTTCAAGTTGATTGATGATCGTAAATCCAGGAACATCCAGATTGATCTTCTTAACGACTTGGTCGAGACAGATAGGGAGATTGTTGGACAACTTTCCAAATATCTGGATTATGAAAACCTCAAGCAATTCACCAAGGATATCTTTGACAAAAGGGATTATTTCACGGGAGAAGCCAGCAAGGATTTCATCTGGAAAAAATTTGACGTACAGGAAGGCTGGAACGAGACAAGTCTCGTCAATTCGATAACCCCGGGAAACATCCAGCTGATCAAATCCATGATACCCTATCTGCTGAAGGGTTCCATAACCGACAAAACAAAAGGGAAACTGCTGGCTGAAGCATTGGAAACCGAAAATACCAATATCATAGCCCTCCAATTGGCCAAGTGTATGCTTACCGGCCCCAGCAGTAAAGAGCCCTATTCGATAGCCAAGTTCCCTACCACAGGAACCAAAGAAATGATGGGAAATACATTTGTTGCCGCATTTGAGAGTTTTGCCGAACACCTATCGCAGGCCAAAATAAGCGAGGAGAATTTTCAGGGCGCACGAAAGACCCTGTTGCTTCATCAATTTGCCGGGAAAATCCTTGATGCCTATAAGGAAATAAAAATCAAAAATGCCTGGCTGGACTTTGATGATCTTCTGACCAAGGTATTGGATATATTACAGGATCGGGATATTTCCCAGTGGATTCTCTATCGCCTTGATGAGGAGATTGATCACATCCTGGTTGATGAAGCACAGGATGTCAACACCAAACAATGGGAAATAGTTTCAATTCTGGCCGAGGAGTTCACATCTGGCACTGGACAAAGGGGAAATCTGATCAGAACGGTGTTTGCAGTTGGTGATGAAAAACAATCCATTTTTGGCTTTCAGGGAGCAGCCCCGGAAAAGTTTCGTGAACGACGGAACTTTTTCAAGGAAAAGTTCGAGAAAAGCGGCAGGAGATTCATTGAGGAGGATCTGGAGTTTTCCTTTCGTTCCTCGGATGAAATACTGAGGTTGGTTGACGGGTATTTGAAACTCTTTCCTGAGCAGTTTTATACCCGCTTCATACCCCATAAGGCTTATCATGACAAATTGCCGGGTTGTGTGGAATTATGGCCTCTCGTACCCAAGCGGGATCCCCTGGATGAAGAGGACTGGCATTTGCCGAAATTCATTCAACCGGAGAAGAGGCCGGAAGAGATTCTCGCCCAAAACCTCGTTGGCAAAATAAAAGGGATGATCGGCAATGAAATGATTCCCACCGGTAATGACGGCAAGGCTAGACCAGTGCGGCCGGGGGACATTCTGATACTGGTTCAAAGCAGGGGGCAAATATACAAATCCTTGATCAGTGAGTTAAAAAAGGCAAAACTCCCATTGGCAGGAACGGACAGAATTACCTTGTCGGATGATCTGGCGGTCAATGACCTTCTTGCACTGCTACTGTTCCTATCCGTACCCAAGGATGATTTGTCTCTGGCCGTTGTTTTGAAATCGCCCCTATTCGGATTTGATGAAGATGATATCTTTCGATTGGCACATGGCCGTTCTGGTTCTCTATGGGTTGAATTGGAAACAGGAAAGGACAGTTCCGAACACTTTTCCAGGGCCCACGGTATATTGTCGGAACTTCTGTCCCGTGTTGATGAGGAAACTCCCTATGATCTTCTTGAAACAATTTTAACTGTTTATGCAGGCAGAACACTGTTTGTGGCTCGGCTCGGCGATTCGTGTCTGGAAGCCCTTGATCTGCTTTTGTTCCAGGCCCTTGAGTATGAAAATTCCGAAACACCTTCATTAACCGGCTTTCTGGAGTGGTTGGAACCTGATGCAGTCAACATCAAGCGGCAGTTGGAGCAGCAACGGGACGAAATAAGGGTCATGACTGTCCATGGGGCCAAGGGGTTGGAATCGCCCATTGTCATATTGCCGGACACCAAGAGTTTGCGAAACCCCGGTAAAAATATTGTTCCTTGTGCGGAAGATGACTTTCCCTTGTGGTCAACCAAACCCGAAATTACCAACGCTGTTGCCCTGGGACTGAAAAAACTGGAGTCTGAAGACTGGAAAGAATATCTACGCCTCCTTTATGTGGCTTTGACAAGAGCAGAATCGCGTTTGATCATTTGTGGTGTACAAGCCAGACAAAAACTGCCCCAATCCATAGAGGATATCAAAGATTGGTTTGAAATGATTCACTGGGTTTTGGGAAAAAACATGATGAATACGAACCATGATTTCAGTGCTGACCTGAATGACTCAATGCCTAGCAAGTTGGGACATAAGATCGTTTCGGGAAACTGGCCAATGGAGCCTGATAAGGACACCGATGATCAGGGCACTGAAGATATCATTTTGCCTCATTGGATAGAAAAGATGCCCGTATGGGAAACTCCGGGTAAACTTTCCGAATCTCCTTCCAACCTAGGTGGCAATAAGGTGGTGTCAGGTGAGGTTGATACCGAAACGACAAGTGATTCCGCATTGCTGAAGGGAACTGTCATTCACCTCCTTCTGGAACATCTCCCAGCCATTCCGAGAACCGAATGGGAGATCAGGGGCAAGCAGTTGATTGATTTGAAATATCCAGATATCGTCACGAAAGACCGCAGCGAATGGATTGCCAACAGTATTGCCATATTGGAAAATCCGAATTTAAAATTCCTTTTCGATATTTCCGAAATCAATCTTGAGGAAGTGGCAATTACAGCTGAAATCCCCGAATTGGACAACAAACCCATTTTTGGTTACATAGACCGTCTGGTGATTGCCGATGACCATGTTCTGGCTGTAGATTTCAAAACCAACAAGCTAGTACCAGCCAATGTGGATGAAACCCCCGAAGGGTTATTGCGCCAGATGGGAGCCTATCACAGAGCTCTCGAAAAAATTTATCCCGACAAAAAAATCAAGACTGCCATCTTGTGGACACAGACAGGAGAATTAAGTAAACTACCTGAAGAATTGACATTGAATGCCTTGAAAAGAGCACTTACAATGGCAGATACCCAATCCAAAATTTAACTACCCGAAATTCCGGAGGAAAAATGAGTGTAATCCACGTAACAGACGAATCTTTTGAAGCCGATGTAATCAATGCTCCAAACCCCGTTCTGGTGGATTTTTGGGCTGAATGGTGTGGACCCTGTCGTCAAATAGGTCCCGTCCTGGAGGAATTGGCGGCCGAGTATAATGGCAACCTGACAATCGCCAAGGTTGATATCGAGGAAAATATGGACACTCCATCAAGACTCGGTGTCAGGGGTATTCCTGCATTGTTCATATTCAAGGGTGGTGAGGTTGTCGGCAATCTGACCGGTGCACTTCCCAAACCAGCCATTAAAAAGTGGATTGACAGTTCCATCGAGGACTGATTCGGGTTTGCATCAGCACAAGTTGGCAGTGATATGCCAACTCAAAAGTTTTCCTTGAGTACCTGACCAGCGAGATAAAGGGATCCACAGACCAGTATCCGGGAATTGGGATAGCTGGACGATATCGTTTTGACTGCGGTCAGGGGACTTTCCGAGGTAAAGGTTTCAAAACCAACTTCCCTCGCAACCGAAGCAATACTGTCGGCGGACAAGGATGACTCCTCCCCAGGAATCTCGATTCCGTAAAGTTCATCGGCGGCTGGACGCAGGCTTCTGAGGAACCCCCTTGAATCCTTGGTTTCCAACATTCCACAAACCAGCTGTGTTTTTTTGGAAGGCAGTTTGTTCAGGGTCATTGTCAGTGCCTGTCCGGCTGCCGGATTATGACCTCCATCGAGCCAGATTTCAGATCCGTTGGCATTATCAATCAGGGGGCCAGTCTGCAAACGTTGCATGCGGCCAGGCCATCGGGCCTTGAGCAGGGCTTGTCTGATTTCGGGCTGCTTGAATCCAAGATATCGCAAAACGGTAATTGCCGTACCGGCATTGATGGTCTGGTGTTCGCCAACCAGGCTGGGTTTCGGCAGGATCATGTCACCACCTGTATCGGTATAGATCAATTGGTCTGCATCAGCCCTGACGAACCAGTCCCTGTCCTGTATCAACAGTGGGGTATTTCGGCTTTTGGCAACACTCTCAATCACCTCTAGCACTTCCGGTTCCTGACGGGATATGACCGAAGGTATGCCTTGCTTCAGGATACCGGCCTTCTCAAAGGCAATTTTTGCCAGCGTGTCTCCCAGATACTGCTCATGATCAATTGAAATGGGTGTAATGACCGTCAGTTCGGGTTGATCGACAACATTGGTCGCATCCAGCCTGCCGCCCAGCCCTACTTCCAAAAGCAGGTAATCGGCATTGGTCCGTGAAAAGGCCAGAAATGCCGCAGCCGTCGTGATTTCGAAAAGGGAAATCGGTAGTTTCCGATTGACTGCCTCGCATTCCAGCAGAACATCAACCAGGGCGTCCTCCTCAATGATGGAACCAGCCAGGGCTATTCTTTCATTGAACTTGGTCAGGTGGGGAGAAATATAACTGTGAACTCTCTGTCCTGCGGCTTCCAGTCCGGCTCTTACCATGGCCAGGGTTGATCCCTTGCCATTGGTTCCAGCAAAATGAATGACGGGAGGAAGTTGTCGTTCCGGATGCTTCAGTTCGGCCAGTAGCCTTTTGGGTCTGTTGAGAGTGAGATCAATGCTTTTCGGGTATAGCGATTTCAACCGATGCAGGATTTCAGTGGATGTCGATGCAGTCACGAGAAACTCTCCCAGGCTACCAGGCAGGATGGTTAGAATAATTTAGGTTGTCTTAGTCCGTTTGAGAAGATTGTTTTTGATCGGATTTCTTCTCAAATGTAATTTCACCTCTGATTGCTGGTGGTTTTTTCATGAGTAGTCTAGTCAGAACCATGATCGTTTCCCGCATTTTCTTCCTATGGACCACCATGTCAAGCATCCCTTTTTCCAGCAGGTATTCGGATCGCTGGAAGCCTTCGGGCAACTTTTCCTTGATGGTCTGCTCGATCACTCGTGGACCGGCAAATCCTATCAGGGCCTTTGGTTCAGCAATATGAATGTCGCCCAGCATGGCGTAGGATGCTGTAACCCCACCGGTGGTCGGGTTGGTCAAAACTACAATATAAGGCAATCCGGCATCGGCAAGTTGTTTGATTCCCACGGTTGAACGAGGCATTTGCATCAGGCTGAGAATTCCTTCCTGCATCCGGGCACCGCCAGCCGTGGCAAACAACACCAAGGGTGCCTTGACCTTCAGGCATCGTTCACAGGCAGCCAGTATGGCATTGCCCACATACATGCCCATCGATCCTGCCATGAATTCGAAATCCTGGGCCGCCACGATGGTCTTCAATTTTCCGATATTTCCTTCGGCCACAAGCATGGCATCCTTTTCCTCGGTGACTTTTTGGGATGTCCTCAAGCGATCGGTATATTTTTTGGTATCCCTGAAAGACAGTGGGTCTTCCCTGGGCGATTCAATTTCCAGAAGCTTGTAAATCCTGTCATCAAAAAGCGTGTCGAACCTTTGTCGGGGGCTGATGATCATGTGATGATCACAATCAGGACAAACATTCATGGATCGAATCATGGTCCGGTGATTGATCATGACCCCACAACTACCGCAAGTTGTCCATAGATTGTCCGGAACATCCTTGCGATCAAGCATGGACTTCAGCTTGGGTCGGACATAATTGGAAATCCAGTTCATAATTCTCCAGAATTTGTTTGCATTTCTTTCATTTGCGAAAATAGTACCATTACATCAACAGTCCAACCAATAA
>WTGT01000125.1 GCA_011523445.1 Paracoccaceae bacterium | reverse complement strand
TCCAAATGGTTTGTTCCATCGGTCCAAACCCTTCCTGTTTGAACCCATTATAATCTTCGGTTGTTTGATAGCCAGCCTGTTCACCAGCCAATTCGAAGGCCTCAATCAGGGGATTTTTCCTTTGCCCCCGGGTAACATGCAAGGGACCATCATTGCCTCTTATTGCCGGGTCACCACCAGAACCACAATCATGCCAATTTTCCATTCTGCGGAAATAGGGAACAACATCCCTGTAGGACCAGCCGCTGGCACCCAATTGGGCCCAATTATCAAAATCCCTGGCATGCCCCCTTACATAAACCATCCCATTAATTGAGGAAGATCCTCCAATTACCTTCCCCCTAGGTGCGGCTATCTGTCTTCCATCCAAATGAGGTTCCGGTTCAGTAAAGTACCCCCAATCATATCTCTTCATATTCATAGGGTATGAAAGGGCTGCGGGCATGTTGATAAATGGCCCGAAATCAGAACCTCCAAACTCAAGTACAATTATTGTGTCGTCAGAGTTTTGGGCCAATCTGAAAGTCAGGGCAGAGCCCGAACTTCCTGAACCAATTACTATATAATCTGCGACTTTCACAACCTATTCCAACCAATTAAGGTACAATCTGTAGAAAATATTGTGGCCCGGTCTTTCAATGGTTTTTGAAAGAATCCGGTTTTCAACAACATTCTTTGGAGTAGGGTTTATACCGAAGCCAATAAAAATCCAAAACAAAGGTTATTTGTTTTTTCAAATTTATGGAGATAACCTCTGACGAGATTTTCACATTAGAATAAAACCCAATAAGTGTAACAAGCAAGTCAGGTTGGTTTACCGTTGAAAATCAAATTTTCTATTTAAGTCAAACAATCCTAAACCACCAGAGCTGGTTCACTTGCCTCAATGACATCCTCAAAGGTTTTTAATCCTGGATAGGGAGCAGAAACCATGACCGCCATGTTACCTGGTTTATGTTCATTATGATACATTTTCATATGAGCATCAGGTATCTGATCCCATCCAAATACTTCGGACATGCAAGGATCAATCCTCTTTTCCAGCACCAACTGGTTGGCCTGGCTTGCCTGCTTGAGATTGGCGAAGTGTGAGCCCTGAATTCTTTTCTGGTGCATCCAGACATATCGGGCATCCATGGTCAGATTATACCCCGATGTTCCAGCACAAATTACCACCATGCCACCCCGTTTCACAACAAATGTAGATATCGGGAAGGTTGCCTGTCCAGGATGCTCAAATACGATGTCAACATTTTTACCCTTGCCGGTAATATCCCAAATTGCCTTGCCAAATTTCCTTGCTTCGGAAAACCATTCCTTGTACTCCATGGAGTTGACCTTGGGTAATTGTCCCCAGCAATTGAAATCCTTCCTGTTGATAACTCCCTTGGCTCCAAGGTCCAGAACGAAATCTCTCTTGCTTTCATCTGAAATTATTCCTATCGCATTGGCACCAGCAGTATTTATCAACTGAATGGCATATGAACCCAATCCTCCCGAAGCACCCCATACGAGTACATTTTGTCCTGGTCGAAGAATGTGAGGACGATGACCGAAAAGCATTCGATAGGCAGTTGCTAGGGTCAGTGTATAACAGGCACTTTCCTCCCAAGTCAGATGCTGGGGTCTCTTCATTAACTGTTGGGATTGAACTCGTGTGAATTGTGCAAATGAACCATCAGGTGTTTCGTAGCCCCAAATTCTTTGGGAAGCAGAAAACATTGGATCACCACCGTTGCATTCCTCATCATCACCATCATCCTGGTTACAATGAATGACAACCTCGTCACCAACCTTCCATCGACGAACCTTGTCACCTACGGCCCAAACTATTCCGGAAGCATCGGATCCGGCAATATGATACTCGGCCTTGTGAACATCAAACATTGAGATTGGTGTTCCAAGCCCTGCCCAAACACCGTTATAATTGACACCCGCAGCCATTACCAGCACCAATACCTCGTGACTGTCTATCTTGGGGACATCAACCACTTCTACCTTCATGGCATCAACAGGCACTCCCTGCCTTTCCCTGCGGATAACCCAAGCATGCATTGACTTGGGGACATGACCAAGGGGAGGGATTTCGCCCATCTGATAAAGGTCTTTGATTTCTCGGGTAGGGAGATCAACTTGTTCTAATGGCTGTGTCATAATTATTCTCAAAAATCCAAGGATTTGGTTAAGGGAAAATAATAAATAATATTTTATTGCTGCGGTGCAATATTTTTTATCGCCAAGTCAAGTTTCGGAGGAAATTTTTTGGTGACAAAAAAATATCAACCTACAAAGGCTCGCTCGACTACGAAATCTGCCGGTGAACTGTTCGAACCTTCGACGAATCCCCTGTCAACAAGAATATCCTTCATGTCCTTAAGAAAGCCCATGGAGCCGCAAATCATGCCTCTATCTCTTTTTGGATCAAGATCTGGTAAATTCAAGTCATCAAAAATTTTACCGGATTGTACAAGATCAGTAACCCTGCCTATTGTTGCAAACTCTTCCTGCGTTACAGTTGGATAATATTTCAGCTGTATTTTGGCCTCATCCCCTACCAATGGATCATCAAGTGTCAGATCGTAAAGCTTTTTACCATACTCAAGTTCGGCAACTTGCCTGCAAGTGTGGGTAAGAATGATATTTTCGAATTTCTCGTAGGTCTCTGGATCCCTGATAACGGAAGCAAAAGGTGCAATACCTGTTCCTGTGGAAAACAAATAGAGGTTTTTACCATCAATGAGGGCATCATTGACCAAAGTTCCGGTTGGTTTTGGTCTCATCAGGATTGCGTCTCCAATCTTGATTTTCTGTAAATCCTTGGTCAAGGGACCATCTGGAACCTTGATCGAATAAAATTCCAGTTCATCATCCCAACTCGGACAAGCTATCGAATATGCCCTGTAAATTGGTCTTTCAGAATTGGGAAGTCCAATCATTACAAACTCTCCCGAACGAAAACGGAAGGAAGTGGGTCGGGTAATCCTGAACATGAACAACCTGTCAGTATAATGCTCTACGGATACCACCTTTTCGCAAAAAACCCCTTTAGGAATGGAAATCGGTTGGGATTGTACTGTATCTGCAACGACCATAGCAGGAATGACTCCAATTTAATTTCTTTGTCAGCAAGAGCTGTTCTAGTTCCTGGAAATATTCCACAATAGGAGCTAACGAATAAGAAATCTGATTAGATTATTTTTCCTATCGTGATATATCAGTTGTAGTAATGAATTAGGGAAGCAGGCCAGATCTTCAAGAATGGCAATTTTTATTGAGAAAGAAAAATGGGAACTTCAGAAAACAAACTAGTTATTAAAAACATTGGGATGATCCTGTCCGGAAAATTGGAACAACCAATTCTGGATGGAGATTGTATTGTTTGTATGGACGGCAAGATTTCCGATATTGGTTTTGAGAAAGACCTAGACACCGACCAACCGAACCAGGTGGTAGATGCCAATGGAGTTACGATTTCACCTGGATTGATTGATAGCCACATTCACCCTGTCGTTGGGGACTATACCCCCAGACAACAACAACTCCACTGGATCGATTCTACCCTTAATGGAGGTGTAACTACCCTGATTTCTGCTGGTGAGGTCCATATGCCCGGTAGGCCCAAAGACATAGTTGGACTTAAGGCCATGGCCATAGCTGCCCAAAGATGGTATGAAAACTTTCGCCCATCTGGAGTAAAGGTTCTTGCCGGTGCCCCGGTAATCGAGCATGGCATGGAGGAAGAAGATTTCAAGCAATTGTCGGTTTCAGGTGTCAAACTATTGGGGGAAGTGGGCTTGGGGTCTGTTAAGGACGGTCCCACTGCCAAAAAAATGGTTCAATGGGCAAGAAAATATGGCATGCAGAGTACCATTCATACCGGAGGTCCCTCAATCCCCGGTTCCGGTCTTATAGACAAGGATGTTGTATTGGAGGCAGATACAGATGTAATTGGTCACATAAATGGTGGCCATTCTGCGTTACCGGACGATCAAATAGTCTGCTTGTGTGAATCCTGTCAACGAAGTCTGGAAATTGTTCACAATGGGAATGAACGAGCTGCAATATTAACCCTTAATACGGCAAGGGAACTGGATCAACTGGATCGGATAATTTTAGGTACGGATGGACCAGCTGGATCGGGTGTTCAACCGCTTGGAATACTGAGGATGATTGCTTTTCTGTCCAGTTTCGGAAATATTCCAGCAGAAGTTGCATTCTGCTTTGGTACGGGAAACACTTCACGTAACAGGAAATTGGATGTTGGACTGATGGAGGTCGGTTATTGTGCAGACTTTGTATTAATGGATCAAGCCCAACATTCCCCCGGTGACAATCTTCTGGCCTCAGTAGAACAAGGAAACCTGCCAGGTGTAGGGATGACCATTATAGATGGAATTGTCCGATCCCAAAGAAGTAGAAACACACCTCCAGCCCAGAAACTCCCTCAAATTATCTGAAGTTTGATCTTGAGAATTGAATAAAACTTAATTTGGGTCAGGAATGATGAATAATTTCAAAAAAAATCCTGTTATTCAGAGGATGTTAATCACAGTTGAAATATTTTATAACATTTGTTATAACATCATACAAAAATTAGGAGATGATTATGACACGTTTGAAAGTTACAACAGTTGGCAATTCTGTAGGCGTCGTACTTCCCAAAGAAGTGCTTGCCAGACTGCGTGTTGCAAAAGGAGATATGCTCTATACATCTGAAACCCCCAATGGCATTGAATTGAGTGCATATAATCCCACATTCGCTGAACAGATGGATACGGCTGAAACAATTCTGCGTGATAATCGTGATGTGCTCAAGAAGTTAGCTGATTAATGGCAGAGCCAAAGTGGATTCTCGATGAAGTAGTAGTTGCGATCCATCGAAGACAAATCGCTGAACATGGCGGTATGGATGGTGTACGTGATAAAAGGCTGCTCGAATCTACTCTTATCAAGCCAAGAAATTTATATCACTTTGGTACCCCCAAACCTTACATAGCTGAAATTGCTGCTGCTTATGCTTATGGCATTGCTCGCAACCATGCCTTTGTTGATGGAAACAAAAGAACTGCCCTGGTTATATACCTTCTTTTTCTTAAACTTAATGGTATAAAACTGAAAGCAGATGCTTCTGATAAGTACCAGCTGTTTATGAAACTGGCATCTGGTGAACTGATGGAAGTAGAGCTAGTAAGTTGGATTGCTTGAAACTCCGAGTCCTATTTTAATGGATTTGTTAGAGTTTGTGTCATTAGTCTAATTACTTAGAATATTCTCTTAAATGCAGGGTAAAATTACCCATCTTCGGTACAAATAATGGGCTAAATTTGTAAAAAACCAACTAGAATTGTCATTTTTGTGACCTTTGATTCAAGTTCTTACTTCATATTTAATTACTTCTGTAAAAAATTATGAAACTTATATCCTCACAATTATATTTGGTAATTCGGAATTAATTCGCTTTATTGAAATCGTACGCACATGACAATCAGAGAAGCAAAGGCCCTTTTGGTATCATATTCCTTCCCATTGGATAAGGTAGTTCTTGCATTCATAATTCTATTCCTCGGGATTGTATTATTCGATACCGAACAAGTTTCGGAAAGTATAAGATTCTTATTTGCATCGCTAGGGTTTATCTTTCCCTTTCTGGTGTTGTCCGTTTTTATAGCCGGGAGTGCAAAAGCCACGGGGCTGGATCAGCAAATTGCAACTGTATTTGCTGGGCATGCAAGGAAAATGATTGTTGCCGCAGCCATTTTTGGGGGACTTTCACCTTTTTGTTCATGCACCGTAATTCCTCTGATTGCTGGTTTGTTACAAGCTGGAGTTCCCTTGGCGCCTGTCATGGCTTTTTGGATTTCCTCACCCCTCATGGACCCTGAAATGTTTGTCCTTCTATCTGCGGTTTTAGGGATTGAATTTACCGTTGTCAAAACCATAGTGGCAATTGTTCTTGGACTGGGTGCAGGATTTGCCACACATAGTTTGGTTCAGCGTGGGCTGTTTACCAATCCTCTGCGTGAAGAAGCCGTAACCGGGTTTAGTGGTTGTAGCCCTTCAACAAGAAGCAACAAAAAAATTGTTTGGGCTTTTTGGAAAGATGATGAAAGGAGAAACTCCTTTGTTGCGGAATCAAAAACTACCGGATGGTTTCTTTTCAAATGGTTGACACTGGCCTTTTTGATCGAAAGCCTCATGGTTGCTTATATACCACCTGAATTTGTTGGCAACTATCTTGGGGCCAACAGTGAATGGTGGTTGATTCCAACTGCTGCCGCCGTTGGTGTACCAGCCTATTTGAATGGATATGCCGCAATCCCGATGGTTGGAGGTCTTGTCGATATGGGAATGTCATTACCTGGTGCCCTGACTTTCATGGTTGCAGGTGGTGTCAGTAGTCTTCCTGCCTCAATGGCCGTTTTTGTACTAGTCAGGCGCAATCTATTTGTCTGGTACCTGATTTTGGGTTTTGTTGGCTCAATCCTATCAGGATTTGGATATCTGATATATCTGCAACTGGTTGGGTAAAGTATTTAATCCTTAGTTTTGAAGGATATGGTCATTTGTCAACTCCTTCGAGCTATGAGTTCAGACCACCCAAATGGAAGTATATATCGGTAATGAACCATTGTTTGTTGTGATATCCCCTGCTCATTACCTTGATCATCCTGATCCATCGAAAGTCGACATTCCAGTAAATCTAACCTTAGTTAAGATTAGTTATTCAATTCTAACCAAAAAAATGGGGATTATATTCTTGCTTACCCAACTGTTTAGCCCCTAGTCATTCCATATTTGTGAGTTCAAAAAAATCTGCTTCCGATAAAATTAGAATTTCTGCACCATTTTTTATAAGTTCTTCCACCTTACGGTGTTTACTACTTTTATCGTACCCGCCTAACCTATCCTTGTCTTGTGTTCCTACTACAAGCATCGAGACCTTTTTATTAGCCGAACTAGATACATTACATCCTAATTCAGAAGCAATGTCAGTCGCTTTCCTTCTAGGAATGTTGAGAGATCCGGTAAATAATATTGTCTCACCATATAATTCACCTTCGATATTTCCTTTTCTGGTAATCGGTTTATTGTATCTATAACTTTTTCTTGTCTTTCGAAAGTTTGCTTCCAACAAGTCAATCCAATCTGTGAAATTCAGATTCATGCCTGTTTCAGAATAAGCATGTTTTACAATCTCTGCAGCTGCTCTGCTGTCTTCAAGGGCATCATGGTGTTTAAAGTCAATGTTTAAATCTTTTGCAACATTCTTGAGACCATAACCTTTTTGACCATATTCTTCCGGCCATGACCTTCGAACTATCTTAGCACTGTCAAACCAACTAACCGATAATTGCTCAAGGTTGTATTTTGTCATTGCTCTTTCAATCGCAGTACGATCAAATGAGGTATGGCACACTACTACACTCTCGTGCAATAAAGCATCCAACTTATCTCTGATTTCAGGAAATGTAGGTGCCTTCACCACCATATCCTCATCTATTCCGTGTATGGAAATATTCCAAGGATCAAACCAATCTTGTGGGTTAACTAATGTTTTCCACTGATCTTCAATCAGACCTTGTTTTACATGTGTGATACCAATTTGGCAGATACTCGATCTATCTGCATTAGATGTTTCCACATCAATAGCATTGAATGTAATCATATTGCTGTTAATCCTTTCTTAAAGGACTTGAGGAAACAAGTATATAATCCCAAAAAATTTTTGAATATTTGGTTTCAAACAAATGAACTAGCACTAATCAGTGTTTATGTTCCAATCCCCATCCCGAATTTCACCTGTTTGGTAGAACTGACGGATCAATTTGATATACTCTAGAAAATCCTTGTTTTCATTGGTTAATCTGTTCGCTGTATCCCAATCAATTTCATTACGCTCTTTAGCTGGTATTACAATTTGACTTTCAGTTGGATTCTCAATATCAAGCCGAATAAAACCAATGCCATGTAAGCTGGAAAGTATACGAAGTTCTTTCATGGTATCGATGCCTTCAATCTTATTTGCTACCAAATATCCAAAATTTGCCCATGATGAATTGCTGACTGCTTGGAAAAAGGCTTCACGGACGTTTGAACGATTTATCAAAATTTTTACCTCAAACGACCACAGTTTGGTTTTCTTATCTGCATACTGCTTAACACAATCTTTGATTTCTTGATGCCATTCATCACTGAGGTCTTGCAAGCCTACAAGATCAGGGTAAAGCCATTTGTTCCCTCCAACACCTTTTAAATTACTTGAACGCCTTTCATCGATTCTCGTGCTTAATAACCCAAGTTGATTCCACAAGAATTCAGACAAGACCGGGTAAAGATCAAGTTCTTTAACTACTAAGTTATTTTGCTTTGAGTCAATTGAAGTCTTATTGGTTTCAACATTTGTAATTTCTTCTTCATCAGAGGTTTCTGTAAAATAAAATTTTCGTGGGTTATCTTCCAAAGTTTTGATGCCCTCCTTTTGAAGGCCACCTGTGTATGACGCCCTGTATATTTCCCTTCTGATTTGTCTTTCCAAATCAGGCATATTATCTATTTTGGGGCTACGATCTAATTTATCACGACATTCATCAGGATAGTTTTTAGATACCCATTTAGCAATTTCCATTGCCGTAAATGGTTTATCAGGATTCTGTTTTAAGTATTCAACAACAATGCTTTTCAAATTAAGCGACATGATAAATATTCCTTCTAGCTTTCGAAGGCATAAATACTAACAGGAAATACAACATTAACAAGATGGATAAATTCTGCTTTGTAGTTTCTCACTTATAATGTTAATCCATTGAGCTTACCAGTCACTAACTCCTGACAATCCCGTACGGAAAAACAGTTGAAATCAGTCAATGCATTCAAATGTTTAAATGATTAAGTTCAAGAACAAAAATAGAAAATAATGATGAGCAGCCTGATAAATCTTTAGACTTTGCACCATTATTGGAGAGTTGAATTGATTCCAAAAAATCATCGAAACGATTTTTTGTACCTCTTTAAATAGTCTTAATTACCTTATTAAGAGTGCTTCATGATTGTTTAATTATTTAAGCCCATCCTCACCCTTTACGTCCTTGGCTTCAAGTCCTCCTACTCTAGGGAATGGTCGCCCGCTGTCGGTAACAGCTACTGCAACCATAATCTCATCACCCTTGGGTGCATCACATAACCTGACTTCCATGCCATCAAAATGTGATCTTACATAGGCTGCATCTTTATGCCCAAGGGGGATATCAAGTGTTTGTCCCATGGAACCCATTTTCTTGGTCGAAGGTACCAATGCAGCACCTTTGGAAACTTCCTTACGCAAGGGTGCACCCAGTTTGGGATGGAGAATAGCAGCTGCATGTTCGAGTTCACCCAACTCGCCAACCATCGCTGACTTGCCATAACTCTCAGCTTGTTCGGGTTTTATACCCAATGCCCTTACAGATCTTTTACCCAACAAACCTCCGAGCTCTTCACCAATTTCAATCAAATCCGTCAAGTCTTCCTTGAATTTCCCGGCCAGAGGATTTGAAATTACTGCTATGGCAGCCGCTTTTCGTGTAGGTGGGGATACTTCCCTACCCATTTCCGAATGTGTTTCCTCAACTACGACAGCAATTTTTCTAATTTCCGCCTTCATAACTTACTCCTCTATGTTTTATCCTATCAGCTGTTGGAATGATGGTCCTACCAGCCTGAATGAATTCTGCAAAAACATGGCAACAGACTTGATTTTACCTTCATTCAAAAGTTCTTGTGCAAATTGATTACCTCTTGTTAGGGCCAATTCAACATCATGAGAATCCAAATTCTCACACGCTATCACGACATTCTGATTTATCAAATCGGAATCATCAGCAATTTCTTCCGCTGGCATTCTGGTGATTCCGGGATGTTCAGGGATATCAACATGATTCGCAATCAAGGTCGCCGCAACATCAGCATCACTGGCATTACCGGCAAGAACCGTTACAGAATCCGCTATCCCCATGGATAAGCTTCTTCCACCTTTCCCACTGGTCGCAATACCGCCAATTTCCAGACCGTCACATAATTCGATTTGACCTAATCCGGTATTGTTCAATTGCTTGATATCCACGGTGAATTTTTCTCCCCTGCCCAAGTAAATGCTAATATCCCCTCCATTGTTGACATATGCCTTGGTCAGGGTCGTATCATTGAGCATGCAGGAAAGTATCTCATCTGCAACAGCACCGGCTACTGCAGCCATTGGGGTAACAAATACCCTCCTAGCATATGGCCAAGTGGACTTGTACATTCTCCTTGCGACCTGACCCTTGGGTGGATTGAATACCGAACTGATGGGAGTTTTCAACAATGGTAGTTCTTCAACCAACTCATCAAGCACACTCTCAAACTTTTTTGTTGCGCTGGAATAGGCTTTTCTGACAAAATCCTGTTTCTTTGCTTCAGCCTTGATAATGAGATCGATTGGACCATGATGCAGGTGAAGCCTGTCTCCACCGATCATCGTTGCAGTCATCGTCATGGCATGAAATTAATAAGATATTCAGACCAGTCTGATTTCAGAATTCAGCACACTTTCAATCGGCTGAACATAATCCAGATGGCCTCCGAGATTCTTGTAATCGTTATAGCTAAATGTGAATTCAATTGGTGCAACCAAGGCTGGTGTTGGAACATACCCAAATGAATTGTCCGGCATTTCTGCAACATCCACCATGAAGGTAATTCCACCTCCAGGCCAGACATAAGCCTCGACACCCCCACATGTCACCTTGGTTAGGGATGATTTAACCGACCGGGTCAAATGAACAGGATTTTCAGTAACACCAGCCCTTAGAGAACCTCCAGCCCCACCCATAAACAATACCGAGCAAACTGAAGGTTCACAGTTTTCGGCAATCCTGTCGGTCGATACCCGCAGCTCCGAAGGTATCCTGGTCTCTTGCGGTTCAAGATTTTTATCCAATTCGAAGTAGGCCCACTGCTCACCGGTTGTTGAAACCATCAGAAGGCGCAATCCCGGCCAGGCAATATTTGGATCAATCCTTTTGATTATGCTTAGTGGTTCGGTGATGTTGGTGCCTCCCCAACCTGTACCGGGTTGTGCAACCTTGAAATATCGACCAGGAGTGGATCTCCTACCAGTAACTCTGATGCCTGTTGGTTTCATGTTCAACTGCTTTCCGCCTTCATGTTCGGTCAGTACACCGGTTATGTGATCATCCACTACGATCACCTCATCAACATGAGGATACCATTGCTTGGCAAACATTCCGATCGCTGCAGATCCACAGCCAATCCTCATGAGGTTTTCCGTTTCGCCATCAATAATGGGAGGTTTCCCGGCCTGGATGGTCAATTCCGCACCATTCTCAATCGTTATCTCCAAGGATTTTCGATTACATATCCGCAAAAGGCTGTCACAAGTTACCCTGCCCTCCGGTTTTGATCCACCCGTCAGATGTTCAACGCCACCAAGCGAAAGCATTTTGGAACCATATTCACTGGTTGTAACATGACCAATTGGCTCCGATTTGGCAAAGATTGTGGCCTTTTCGTTACCAATATAACGGTCAGTGTCTATTTTGACCTTGGCTCCACAATAACTGAATATGCCTTCGGTAACAACAGTCACCATATCCACACCCTCAACCTCTTGACTGACGATAAAGGGAGCCGGCTTATAGTCGGGATAAGTAGTTCCAGCACCAATGGCTGTGACAAAGGGTCTCTTGGATTGTACCAGATCTCCGTCCCATTCATTCCCACCTTCGGTTTGAAGAAACGGTACGGTTCTTCCACTTTTACCCTGGATATTTTCAACTACTGTCAAGGGATCCAGCCGAACGAGATTTCCTCCATGGTTTGCATACCTGTCACAAGCACCAACCCTTCCATCACTTATGTAACACATGACCGGACATGCATCACACCTGATTTTTTCTTCTCTCGTACGGGATTTAGAGGTCATTTTCAGAGTCCATAAGTGCTTTCAGTACCCTGTCTGGACTGGCAGGTAATTTTCTGATTTGAACGCCAGTTGCATCAAATATCCCATTGAGAATAGCCGGTGGTGTTGGGATAAGGGCATGTTCTCCCAACCCCTTTGCCCCAAAGGGACCGCAGGGATCCGGAACCTCCACGATAATGGTTTTGATTTCAGGGATATCACCAATTGTTGGTATCAGGTAATCGTGAAGATTGTCTGTTTTACCCGGTATGAATTCCTCCATCAAGGTCATTCCCAATCCCTGGACCACCCCTCCATGAACTTGCCCCTCTATCAGCATTGGATTTATGGCTTTGCCAACATCATGGGCTGCTACAATCCTGACAACCCCTACCTTTCCAAGTTTCCGATCCACCTCAACCACAGCCAGATGTGCGGTGTACCCGTATTGGGCATAAGGTTCCCCTTGGCCATTTTCATCTAACGTAATGGTTGGTGGGTCATAGGTCTCCATGGCCTTGAATACAAAACCATCATCGTCTGATGATAAGGTTGCCAAATCCAGAGTTGGCTCGTTTGGTTCTTCACCAGCACTTACAATGGTTCCTTCAATTTTCAGGATGGAATCTTCCGAAACATTCAATTGGCGTGTAATCTGTCGTTTAAGTGCTATACCACAAAGTCTGGCAGCATTGCCTGAGACGAAGGTCTGTCTTGAACCCGAGGTTTTCCCGGCATCCGGGGTTAGGTCAGTGTCAGCATAAATCATTTCGAACTGTGCTTTTTCCATACCCAATGCTTCCCCAAATATTTGTGGAATAACCGTGTTTGAGCCCTGCCCTATGTCAATTGCCCCCTGATGAAGAAATACCGTTCCATCGGACTTGATGCCAGCCTTGATTGTGGAAGGATTCGAGAGTGCCGTATTTCCGCAACCATACCACCCTGAAGCCACTCCAATACCTCGAACCAGATGATGATTCTTATGGGCATCGTTAAATTCCCTAACCCTTTTTTTCTCTTCTGCCCAGTATGGTCGCAATGCCTCCAGGCAAGGCTTAATACCAACCCCGCTCTCAAATATTTGACCACAACCATTTGGCAAACCGTCATCAAGGGCGTTTTTGATACGGAATTCCAAGGGATCCATGCCAATCTTCAGAGCCAAATCGTCCAAAAGGGCTTCCAAGGCTGCCGTGGCTTGAGGCACCCCAAATCCTCGAAATGCACCCGAAGGAGTGGAATTGGTAAGAATTGCCTTGGTTTCAGCCAGATAATTTGGAACATAGTATGGTCCCGTGGCATGAATGGGAACACGATTGATCACCGCCGGTCCCCATGATGAAAACGCACCAGTATTGAACTTTCCCCTAAAGTGTATTCCTTGTATCAATCCCTCATCATTAACACCCACCTTGATTGATAATTCGGCGGGATGTCTTTTAGTTGTGGATAAAAATGATTCCTGTCTTGTATAGGCAATTCTGGCCGGTTGGCCTGTTTTCAGGGTTGCCAGAGCCAGATAGGGTTGGACTGACAAATCCAGCTTTGCTCCAAAAGCTCCGCCCACGGCTGTCGGAACCACCCTGATTTTCGATTGATCCAAATTCAGGATTTCCTGCAGGGATTCCTTGTCCATGAAGGTCGATTGGGTACATGCCTGTATAACCAGCTGCTCCCCATCCATGAATGAATATCCCGCTTCGGGTTCAATATAGGCATGTTCGACGAATGAAGTCGTAAACTCACCCTCAGCTACAAACTCGGAATTCTGCAACCCATTTTGATAATCCCCTCTCTTTACAAATCCTCTACAAAGAACATTTCGATCCCTTCTCGGCAACACCTGGTGGATACCTTCCTCTTCGGCATCGTCCATATCCATAACCGAAGGCAATTCGGTCCAGGTAATGGGGAAATCTTCTACCGCAAAAGAATTGATGAACTCCGGAAAACCCACGATAGCCGCTACGGCTTCCCCTTTGAAGCGTGCTTCATCATCGGCAAAAACCGGTTGATCAATAAATCCCGGAAAAATCCCGAAATGATTTACTCCTGGTATATCACCATGGGTTAGAATTGCTTCTACTTCAGGATTATCTTCAACAAAACCATCAAGATCACCAAAATGGAATGCAGCCCGATTATAGGGGGACCGAATTACCTTGACCATCAACGTATAAGGAGGAGCAACATCGTCACCGTATTTCATCAACCCAGTAACTTTGTCTTTGCCGTCCAAATGCCTTACACTCTCCCCTATGGTTGGAAAACCTGAAAGTTGAGTTCTAGTTTCAGGATCGTTTCCATTTACACCGAGGACTCCGTCAATGATTTTTTGATACCCTGTACATCTGCAAAGGACACCGCCAAGATAATCTCTAACCATTTCTTCTGTAGGTTCTTTTTCGGTTTCCAAAAGCCTGTATGCCGAAACCATCATTCCCGGTGTACAAATCCCGCATTGGGAAGCACCATGCTTTTGGAATGACCCGGCTAGTCGTTGACCCAGTTGCGTATCATTAACTATTCCCTGAGCTGTCAGAATGGATTTACCTTCGACCTGTAATGTTGGTGTCAAACAGGCACAAACGATTTCTCCATCTATGATAACGGAACATGCTCCACAATCTCCAGCGTTGCAACCTACCTTGACGTCCCGAACGAGCAATCTTTCCCTGAGACTTTCGGAAAGTCTCTCTGCCGGTTGAACATTGGTGACAAAAACCTCACTGTTGTTTAGGGTAAACCCGAGATCAACACCAGAATAATATTCATTCTGATTACTCATGTTATCTCCAAGCTTTTACCTATTGCATCACGAATGGTGCTTTGACATAACTCCCTTACCGCCGACTGGCGATATTCCGAGGTGCCCCTGATATCTGTTATAGGTGTCAAGCCGGTTAAATCCTCAACCTCAACAGGAATGTCATCCAATATATCCCTAGCCCTAAGGCCTGTCAATTTTTTCTCCAGGACAGGCATTCTTCTGGCAACAGGGGAGCAAGAACCTACTGCAATGTTCAGGAATTCAATCAATCCCTGGGGAGAAATTGAAAGAGTTACAGCAACCATGGCGATGGAAATGACAAGATACTTTCTGCTACCCAATTTGAGAAATGAACTGGTAGTATTATTCCTGGTTTCCGGGACCCAGATGGCAGTAACCAATTCATTTGCACCGAGGTCAACCTTTCTTGGCCCAAGAACAAAATCCTCAACATTCACCAATCGGGTAGAATTGGCAGATTGAACTTCTACCATTGCCTCCAGGGTAAGCAGGGGTGGAATACCATCAGCTGCAGGTGAGGCGTTACATATATTGCCAGCTATCGTTCCCGAGTTCTGAATCTGTATAGAACCAACTTCCCTGGCTGCTGCCTTTAGCCCATCAAATGCCGGAGGAAATGGATGATCAATTATCTCAGTCCAGGTTGTTGAACCCCCAATCCTCCATCCGGGAGTTGATTTGGTAATTCCAACCATTTCATCAACCTTACTGACATCGACAATTCGATCAGGTACATGCCCATTCTCCAGGCTCGGATAAAAATCCGTACACCCGGCAATTACCTTGGCCGGTACCTCCATTGATGCCAATGCTGAGGATAAATTTTCTGGAAATATATGAACCAATCAGAACTCCTTTGTTGCAAAATTAACCAAAAAATATTTCTTTAGGAATACTTTTACGATGAAATTTCCTCCAGAATGAGTATTTAATATTATGCTGCATTGCAGAACTGTTTGAATTTGGATATTTTCAATACGTATATTGTGAACATGGATAACATGACAAAAAGAGACAAACCCTGGATAATCAGAACTTATTCGGGACATTCTTCGGCCAAGGATTCCAATGCCCTTTACAAGGCAAATCTGGCCAAGGGGCAAACGGGTCTTTCAATTGCCTTTGACCTACCCACCCAGACCGGTTATGACAGTGACCATGTTTTATCCAGGGGAGAGGTGGGCAAGGTGGGTGTTCCCATCTGTCATCTTGGGGATATGCGTACACTTTTTGAAGGGATTCCCTTGGAGCGGATGAACACTTCAATGACAATAAATGCGACTGCTCCCTGGCTATTGGCACTTTATATCGCCTTGGCGAAGGAACAGAATACCGAACCTGGCGATTTAAGGGGAACCGTTCAGAATGATCTGGTTAAGGAATATCTGAGCAGGGGAACATTTATCTTTCCACCCGAGGAATCCTTGAAACTGATGGGTGATGTTGCGACATACTGTTTTCAGAATATCCCCAAATGGAACCCGATGAACGTATGTTCCTATCATCTACAGGAAGCTGGTGCTACCCCGGTTCAGGAATTGGCCTTTGCCTTGGCAACTGCAATTGCCGTACTCGATGAAATCCAGCCACAGGTGTCCCCAGAAGATTTCCCCCAAATCGTTGGCCGCATTTCCTTTTTCCTTAATGCAGGTATTAAATTCATCACCGAAACCTGTAAAATCAGGGCCTTCGTGGAGTTATGGGATGATATTTGCCTGAACAGATACAAGGTGGAGGACCCAAAATACAGACGTTTCAGATATGGAGTACAGGTCAATAGCCTTGGACTTACGGAGCAACAGCCGGAGAACAATGTTTACAGAATCTTGTTGGAATTGCTTGCTGTAACACTTTCAAAAAATGCTAGAGCAAGGGCTGTTCAGCTTCCTGCCTGGAATGAAGCTCTCGGCCTGCCCAGACCTTGGGACCAGCAATGGTCATTGAGGATGCAGCAAATTCTTGCTTACGAAACCGACCTTCTGGAGTTTGATGATCTCTTTGATGGCAACCCGGAAATAGAAAAAAAGGTCGAGGAAATCAAAACCAAGGCCTTGGCTGAACTCAAGCAAATTTTGACCATGGGTGGTGCCATAAAATCAATTGAACATATGAAAAGACGGCTGGTTGAAAGTAATGCCGAGAGAATAGGAAAAATTGAATCAGGTGAAACGACCCTCGTTGGGGTAAACAAGTTTGTAGAATCCGAACCTTCACCTCTAGTTGATGGTGAGGAAGTATTCCTGACTTACGGAGCAACAGCCGGAGAACAATGTTTACAGAATCTTGTTGGAATTGCTTGCTGTAACACTTTCAAAAAATGCTAGAGCAAGGGCTGTTCAGCTTCCTGCCTGGAATGAAGCTCTCGGCCTGCCCAGACCTTGGGACCAGCAATGGTCATTGAGGATGCAGCAAATTCTTGCTTACGAAACCGACCTTCTGGAGTTTGATGATCTCTTTGATGGCAACCCGGAAATAGAAAAAAAGGTCGAGGAAATCAAAACCAAGGCCTTGGCTGAACTCAAGCAAATTTTGACCATGGGTGGTGCCATAAAATCAATTGAACATATGAAAAGACGGCTGGTTGAAAGTAATGCCGAGAGAATAGGAAAAATTGAATCAGGTGAAACGACCCTCGTTGGGGTAAACAAGTTTGTAGAATCCGAACCTTCACCTCTAGTTGATGGTGAGGAAGTATTCCTGACTACAAAGGAAACCGCAGAAGAGTTTCAAATCGCATCACTGAATGAGTGGAAAAATTCCAGGAACAGTCGTGCCGTATCAAAGGCATTGAAGGATCTGGCTAATGCGGCAAGACTAGGCGAGAACATAATGCCAGTTTCAATCAAGGCTGCCCAAGCAGGTGTAACCACCGGTGAATGGGCCCAGACATTGCGCGAGATATATGGAAACTATCGGGGACCATTGGGAATTACCAGCACACCATCCAATAGAACGGAAGGATTGGTTGAACTCAGAAGTGAAGTGGATAGGGTTTCTGGGGAGCTTGGAACCAGAATTAAGGTATTGATTGGCAAACCTGGACTTGATGGCCATTCCAATGGAGCAGAACAGATTGCTGTCAGGGCCAGAGACATTGGTATGAAAATAGTATACACGGGTATACGTTACACAGTTGATGAAATAGTTGATACCGCTCTAGAGAAAGAGGTTCATTTAATCGGCCTGTCTATTCTCTCTGGCTCGCATTTATCACTTGTGATCGAATTGGTGGAAAAACTTAAGGAAAAAGGTGGCAAAAATATCCCCGTCATTTTGGGTGGTATTATTCCTGAGGAAGATCGTGAAGACCTGTTAAAATTAGGTATTTCAGCAATTTATACCCCCAAGGATTATGAAATAAATTCCATAATGCAGGATATTATTGATATCGTCTTTGAGAAGGAAAACAAAAGGAGATTATTACCTGTTTCCCCAAACACCTAATATAAACGATTTTCTTCATTCACATCACCCTTCAACTCTGCTTTGAAGGGTGCTTAATTTTGACCGTAGAATCATATTTGGGTGTGCCCTTGATAATGAATACACAAAACTGTATTTGCAATTAGGGTAAAGCTCAAAACCGAGATTAGACACCAAGTGCCTGTTTTAATATGACTGGGTCTTCTTCTAGACTAGGTTTATCAAGAATCAACCGATTCCGACCATTTTCAATAATTACAACCCGGTTGGAGAGTTCGATTATGGCCTCAAACTTTTGTTCCACTAGCAGAATAGAAACGCCTTCCTTTACCAATTGCTTGGTAGTGGCACGGATTAGTTCAACCATCGATGGTTGCAAACCTTCTGTGGGTTCATCCAATAACAGGACCTTGGGTTTTAGACAGAGGGCACGGGCCATTGCCAACATCTGTTGTTCGCCACCCGAAAGTGTCGAGGAAACTTGTTCCAGCCTTTCTTCCAATCTAGGAAAGAGATTAAATATCCATTCCAGGGTAGATGCTTCCTCGCCCTGCGTTATCAAACCAATTTCAAGGTTTTCACCCACTGTCAGTTCTGAGAACAGACGACGTCCTTGTGGGACCAAAGCAATGCCTTTCTTTGGGATCACGTGTGCTGGTAAACTTCCCAGCATCTCACCATCCAATGTAATGTCTCCAGATGAAATGGGTAATAACCCCATGATTGCCTTGCAGAGGGTTGTTTTCCCAGCACCATTTCTGCCGGCCAGACAGACAATTTCACCTTCACCTACCTGTAATGAGATATCAAAGAGGACCTGCAGTGGTCCATAGGATACATTGACTTTGTCAATGATCAGCATCAGGTTTTTCCCAGATAGGCAAGTTGGACTTCCTCATTCAATCTGATTTGGTCTGGGGTTCCTTCGGCCAGGATTTCACCAAAATTCATGACCGTGATAAATTCAGCAGTTGCCATGACCACATCCATATTATGTTCTATGAGAAGGATCGTAGTTAATCCTGCCATTGATTTTAAAATAGTTATGAATTCCAATACCTCGCTTTCTGCCAACCCCTGTGTGGGTTCATCAAGAATAAACAAGGAGGGTTCTTGCCCCAACCCCATGGCAATTTCAAGCAGCCGCTGGTGGCCATAGCTTAACTCCCTAACCTCACTATTAGCCCTGTCCAGAAGTCCTACTTTATCGAGAATGGAACTTACCTGCTCAAGCACATCATTGGGTTTTAGTTGACGGTTCCTTCTAACTGCTAAGGCGACATTTTCATGGACCGTAAGTTTTGAAAAAACCGACGTAATTTGAAAGGTATAAGCAATACCAAGGCATATTCGCTTATGAGCTGGTAAACTGGTAATATTTTGATCAGCAAAGTAGATTTCTCCTGTGGTTGGGGGAATTCTTCCACTTATCATGCCTACGAAAGTTGATTTCCCCGCACCATTGGGTCCTATCAAGGCCCTGATTTGCCCCTTGGATATATCAAAATCAACATTCCTTATGGCCTGGATACCTCCAAAGTTCTTTGACAAGCCTTTGGTCGATAAGTGACTTATTGGAGCCAATGTGCCATTCTCCTTTTAAGTTCACCTGCCAAACCCTGGGGAGCAAATAATGTCAGAAGGACAATAACCAATCCAACTATCAACAAATACGCACTGGTATAGCCACTGGAAATATCAATCAGGTAAAAGGCAAAAACAGTTCCTACTAGTGGCCCAATCAAAGTACCCGCTCCACCCAAAAGGACCCAGAGAAGCGGCAAAATGGAATAATGTACCTCGGCAAAAGCAGCTCCAGCATAACCAAAAATCAGGGTATATGATGCTCCAGCCAAACCGCAAATAACTCCGGAGATGATAATGGCAATAAATTTATGGACCCAAACATCATAACCAAGCATTTTTGCCCTTTCTTCATTTTCACGGATGGCTACGAGACATTTACCGGTTCTGGTCCGAACAAAAAGGGTCAGGCCAAGGAGTACCACCGCAAACAAAAATAGGGATGCAAAGTATTTACTGGTCGGATCAACAAAATTTAACCCGAAAAGGGTTCGGCCATGGGTTGAGATTACAAAACCCTCATCACCACCCGTGTGTTCCCCAAAAAGCAAGACGACCAGATAAAACACTTGTGAAAACATCAAAGTAACGATCATAAAGGCCACACCTTTTGTTCGCAGGGTCAAAACACCAATACTCATCGAAAACAAAAACGATATTACCAAGGCAAACAGTAACCCTTCAAAGGCTGAAAATTTCCAAAGCTCCACTGAAAGGCCATACCCATACATACCAGTGGCAAAAAACATTGCATGACCCAAACTAAGCAGGCCGGTATATCCAAACAACAGATTGTACCCCATGGCAAAAATGGCGAGAATCAGAATACGGGCGATAATTCCATCATGGTAGTCTGAAACCAGAAAAAATAGGAGGGCAAGGAAGCCAACAACTCCAATATTCAAGGCAAGATTCTTGTCATTCACTGTTGATTCTTCCCAAACAAGCCGTTAGGACGGAAAATCAATACAAAAACTACCAATAGTGTGGCTACGATTTTAGCTAGGGTTGGAGAAAAAAAGACCGAGATCAGCCCATCACTCATGCCAATCAGGATGGCTGCCAAGATGGTCCCAGGAATACTCCCAAGGCCACCTACGATTACAACAATGAATGATAGTAGTAGTGGTTCACCCCCCATTAAATAATGAGCCTGCCGAATTGGGACGATTAGAACCGCACCAAGGGCAGCCAAGCCTCCGCCAATTCCAAAAACAATAGCATAGACCCGTGATACTGGAATACCAAAGGCAAGGGCCATTTCGCTGTCTTGTTGTGTTGCCCTGATCAACAAGCCATATTTTGTTCGAGCCAATAACCGAAGCAATATCCAAAGCAAAACAATAGCCGCTAAAATGACAGCCAATTTATAGGTTGTGATACCAAAGCCCCAAGGCCAATAGATCTGCCATCCGGATTCCCCAAGTTCAATCCATGGTAGGGCAATCCGGTGATTGAATGGAGGTTCCACAGGTCGGGCATCTGGCCCATAGGACATCAGGGTGGATTGCTGGATCAGATAAAGTAATCCGATGGTTGCGACGATGGTTCTTTCTGGATCGTAATCGAGTCTATTCAGTATCAATCGATCAGCCAAAGTGGCCAGAGAACCTACGGCTAAGGGGACCAATAGCAAGGCTGTAATAAAGCCCACAGTGGGATTTAGACCAAGGTTCCAGGTGATAAACCAGGTAAATACCGCTCCTAGCATGAAGAATTCACCGTGTGCAACATTGACCACTCGCATTAGGCCAAAGACAACACTCAAACCCACGGCGGTTAATGCTATAACCGCCGAGGTCAGTGCACCTTCAAAAAGGGCTATTATTAAATATGGACCGAATTCCATAATGTATTGGAATTCAGCGTAAACCGATCAGAAGGATTGTGAGGTGTAATCAACTTCATCTGGATAAAAGGTATCTTCAATGGACGTAGCATGGGCCAAATTCAGGCGACCATTTTCCACTTTGGTGATATATTGCTGTCCGAACACCTGATGAGTTTTACCATTGAATATTTTCGGTCCCTGAGGATGTTCTTCCGATGCAGGGATTTCACTCATGCTTTCAACAGTTTCGATGAGTCTCACACGAGAAGCCTGATCACTCTTGTAATCAGCCATGGTCATGGCTTCACGTAACAAGAAGAGAGTTTCCCAGCATCCAAACATATGGGCATAGGTTGAAACATCTCTGGAATCGGTCACAGAGGCGCCATTTTCGTCACATCCTACAGCATCACGGTAAGCCTGATCAAATGGCAAGGTATCTCCCTGGGAATATCTTGGCATACCTTCCCAGAAATAACTGCCATCGAGGAACTCTAATCCCGGGCTGGTCATATCGACAGCTTCCAGGCTGTCTATGAAGCCAAATAGTGTCGGTCCCTGGCCACCAAAGAATTCTCCAAGTTCCTTGACAAAGGTAAGTACCGCAGGACCAACCATAACATGGTACAGGACTTCGGTATCTCTTGGGATTTTTGGAAAGTACTTGGTAAACGAGGTTTCAGTGGGTGGAATGGCGATTTTTTCTAATATCTGACCACCATTTTTTTCCATTGCAGCTGAAAAATAATCGCGATGATCGTGCCCAAAGGCAAAATCAGGAAAGATCATGGTTACTTTCTTGCCCAAATTTTCACTGACAAATGGAGCCATGGCTTCCACTTGGCTTTTAACGTCGGTAATACAAGGTTGCAAGGTGTATCTATTCAATATCCCACTTGCCACATGATGACCTTCCGAAACAACAAAATAGGGCATTTTTAACTCACCTGCACGAGGAGAAGACCCTATTACAACATGACTAAACAGAGTGCCAAAAACAACATCACAGCCATGTTGAACGGTAAGTTTTTCAACTACCTCGGCACCTCTTTTGGGGTCGGTACCATCATCTTCAGCAACCAATTCGACCGGACGGCCCATAATTCCACCTTCACTGTTAATCCTTTCAACAGCTGCAATGGAGGTTCTTTCATACCATCTTCCATAGGCAGCACCTATACCGGTCCTATGCACCTGAAAACCAATTTTTATTGGTTCAGAAGTAGAAGCTTGTAGATACCAACCAGGCAACGTACTTGATACCATGGCGGTTCCACCAATGGCACCAGCAGCTTTCAAAGCTGATCTCCTTGAAATCCCTGGTTTGATTAGTTTTGCCTTCTTCATTACAATCTCCCTATATTTCATCCAAACGAGCAAATTATTACTCAAATAAGAGTCATACAACAAAAACCAATTTTTAGGCAAGTTTCTGGTAGGCTAAGGTAGAAAATAACTAAACACCACGTGGTGATGAAAGTAACCATAGGCTTAAGGTCGTGTATAGTATCATCAGTACAGATATGGGAATCAATGTATACAAAATGGTTTTCCTTCCTGCAAAAAGCCTGGTTACCATAACGTGACAAATGACAACTGATAGTACATGCCCAAAAACTATACAGATCCCTTGGAAAAGCCAAATGGCCCTTACGGAATAATAGGTATTGAAAAATCCTGTCGTTACGAAATGTGAATCTAGACCAAAATAATTGGCTCCCACCGAAAATGGATCTGATAACCCCACTATGGCATATTGAATATTAACCAAAAAGGATGGGAAATAGTGGGCCATATGATATCCAAAGGCGATGGGAAATAGTGAAAGGGCAAGTACAGAGAATATGTGGACAAAATTTGGGCTTTGCCCTGAACTAACAAGTGATCTACTTATCCAGACCCCCAACCAGAGGCATGCCGTAAACATCACCACTAGAACCAATATAGCACCGAGGATACCCAAAATGGTTGGTAATATGACGGCAGACCTTCCAGGAAATTCCAAAGGATTAATACCAATTGTTGACAGCCACCAGAAAGTTTCATTCAAACCATCAAAACTGCTTGTAGCAAGAGCAACCAAAACAAGAATAGACTGCGAAAACGTGGGGTGCAGATCAACAATAAGTCGGGAACAGGGAAAACAGAGTCTCAGTTTGTTCTCCCCTAAATACAATGGTGAAATCCTGGCCAGAATACCGAATAAAATTGTGAAGCACTCACCTCTTTCAAACCAAACTTTCTCACCAAATAAGACCAAACATATCATCGTATACAGCCAATAACCACCTGCAAATATGGCCAATCTTACTGGTTGATCAGGGGCTGGGTCAGCTAGCAGAAAAGCAACAAAACAAATATATGCAATTATGGCTGGCCAACTCCCCCACCTTTGAGGAAGGTTGAGAACTGGGGCTGGCAGGTAAGGTCGTAAAAAGAGGTTATAGAATCCACTCCAGGGATTCAGAGATGACCAAATATTGCCCAAGATACCCTGCAAGGTAAAAATAATCATCCACCAAATCGTCCAGATAAATACTGGAAGTAAGTTGGTTAGAGGATTATTCGTTCCAAATAATCCAGAATATATTAAAAATCCGAATAATAGGGTTGAAACCAAAGAAAGGGAATTTTGATATTTAGCGGGAAAATTAAACCGGAAGAGTGGCACGGAAAATGAACAAAACTTGTGGGAAAAACCTTCGGGAATTATAAAAAGGAGGATAATGGTTAAGAGGACTATGATCACTCCAATCGTTGAGTAAATCTCGGTTGGTAAAAGCAATACAAAAGATTGTTCTGAAGCATGGGCCATAACCTTGGGGGGAAATAGCAAAATAACCAATAGTTGAAGCATGAACCCAAACATGCCCGCACGCTTGTTTAGTATTGTTCTAATCATTATCCAGTTTGAACTGCCTTTAAGTGGATCATTGGCCATTCCATTTGACCTAATAATTTCGATAACCTTCTATTGTTTGACAAGCGTACATAATAGCCAGAAATGCACCCAATTAACAATTACTGATTTTGACTACTGGTGGTCATTGGTTTAGAAAATTGAGACATTCCTGGTTTAAACTTAGAATGAAGTGATTCTAACCATACTTAGAGCCTGTTCCATAAGTCAAAAAATGTAGCAAATTCAATACATTTTAAGAAAAAACCATTTTGGTTCCAAACCAGTCCTGAAATTCAGGTCAAACAGCATCATTTTTATTGTTTTTGTGACTTATGATTCAAGCTCGGAGTGATAGGTGGATTATACATGTCATGACTTTATTCCCATTCAAGTCAACTATTTCAACTGAAAAAGCAGTTGGTATTAAATATGCGCATCCTGAAATCACCACTTATATTTAGGGTGAATCAATGACTAGTTTTTACTTTCCCCAAATAAAGTGGTTAGAATTCTTTCACCCTTGAGCATTACGCGATCGTATGAGTAATAGGAATACGAAAACAGAACCAATGGATGTTGTGACTATTCCAATCGGCAACTCCTGAGGAGCGAGCAGGAATCTGCTTATGATATCGGAACCCGTCAACAAGAGCGCACCGACTATAGCAGCCGTTGGTAACAGATCCCTGTGTAGTGGGCCAACAATACCACGGGAAATATGCGGGACCATAAGCCCCACAAAGCCGATCACACCTGCAACTGAGACAAACACTGCAGTTGCCAGGGCGGAGAGAAAAAACAACAAGAATCTCAACCTGCGAACCGGTACACCCAATGTGATGGCAGTTTGGTCCCCTGTCAGGAGAATGTCCAACCAACGATTTCGATATAATGAATAGGTTAGAATCAGGAGTAATCCCGTACAAACCAGTGGGAAGGTCTCCCATCGTGCCAGTCCCAAACCACCCAGCATCCAGAAAATGGCTGAATGTGCTGCACGATTGTCACCATAAAATATCAGATAGTTGGTAATTGCGGAAAATAGAAAAGATACAGCCAATCCCGAAAGAATCAGTTTTTCGGGAGCGCTCGTGCGTAAACCGTGAACGAGCGCCAGCACGATTCCCGAGGCCACAAGGCCGCCACAGAAAGCTGCCAAGGGCAATGTCCAGAAACCTAGAATATCTCCAGTGATTGTTATGACAAATACTGCTCCCGCTGCTGCACCAGAAGAGAGACCGAATAGAAACGGATCAGCAAGATCGTTTCGAGTCGTGGTTTGAAGAATAACACCAACAATGCCCAATCCAGCGCCGATTATTGCTGCAAATAATGTTCGAGTAAGACGCAGATCAAATACGATTCGATGCTGTAAGGTCATTTCTCCTTCAGTCAGCCCCAATCCCAACGATATACCAACCAAGACATCTGAAAGTGATATGGGAGTTGTTCCATAGACGATGGATACCAGTAGCAGAGCGACCAGAATAGCCGCTCCAAGAATTGTTATTTGTACAGATCGGCTCAAATCAGTTGATCTCAGAATGCATGGCCTTGGCCAATTTTTCAATCGCCTCAATATTGGCTGGTCCTGGTGTCAATTCCTCGTAACGCAAACCGATCCAGCGATTATTTCTTACAGCATCAGTCAGCGACATTAGAGGATGATCCTCCAAAAACCGGAACGTATCCTTGGCTCCATTGCCTGTCTGGTAGTCAAGCAGGATAAGAAATTCAGGATTGGCACTGGCAACCGCTTCCCATGAAGTACGCCCCCAACTGGTTTCCAGATCGTGGGTAACCAACTGGCCACCTGCGGCAGTAATCATTGCATCGGGAATTGCGAACTTTCCTGACGTGAAGGGAGCGTCCGCCGGACCATCCAACAGAAACACACGGGGTTTGGGTAAATCCGCGGTTTGTTCTTGAATTGAAGCCAATTGACTTTTCCAGCCAGCAACCAGAGCCTCTGCACGGCTTTCGACCTCCATCACTCTCCCCAATCTGAGAATATCATCAAACAGGAGATCCATGCTGGCTTCAGGTCGATTCTTGTCCAGATGTACACAGCTCTCGGTCAAAATCATTGTCTTAATTCCAAAAGGTGCAAGTGTATCAGGAGTGACTTCTCCACCTGGTCTCATGCCATAATACCAGCCTGCGAAAAATAGGTCGGGTTCAACCGCTATAAGGTTCTCGACTGTCGGATATTTTGGTGCAAGTTCAGGGATATCCCCACGCAAGGCATTAAATTCCGGACTTGCCTTGTACCAACCGGTGATTCCTGTCAATCCAACAATCCGGTCCTGTAATCCCAAAGCGAATGCCATGTCAGCCATGTTCATGTCATGGATAACCAACCTCTCGGGAGTAGTTTCAAAGACAAGCGGCTCGCCGCAATTGTCGACTGTCTGTGCTTGCGCGACAGCACCAAAAACCAAGGCAATGCATAGAGGATAAATGAAGTATGATTTTATCATGGATTTCTCTTTTGATTAGAAATTTTGGTATTACGAATATCAAGGGCCGGGATCATGCGACCATCCCGGTAAAAACACAGATAGTCCACACCGAAGGTTTCACGAACTCGCTCAGGTGTCAACACCTGGTCAACTGTACCAAATGCAGTCATTTGGGCAGAATGCATTAATGCGACATGGGTAGCAAAGACAGGGATCATCACCAGATCATGAATAACCATCACCACTGTGATTCCAAGGTCAACAATCAGCGACAAAATCCGGCTCTTTGCATCTGGATCAAGATGATTGGTAGGTTCATCGAGAAACAGCAAGAATGGATTCTGTGCAAGTGCCCTAGCAATGTGAGCACGTTGCCGTTCTCCTCCTGATAGGACTTCAATTCGCTTTCCAGCCAATGAACTCAATCCCGTCAAGTGCAAAATTCGGTCCAGATCAACCCTATGCTCTTCAATAGAGCGGTCAGTCCAGATAGGGACCTGACCCAACGCAACGTAATCGCGTAGCATTAATAAACCTTCCGGTTGTTCCTGCTGACTTACAACAGCAATGGTACGAGCTCGTTCGGGTGCCGACATCTGTTTTATGCTACGGCCCTGAATCAGGACATCGCCTTTTGTTATACTCCTAATACCACTGAGCAAGTTTAACAGGGTCGTTTTACCAGCCCCGTTTGGCCCGGCAATCGCAAGAATGGATCCTTCTTGCAGATCAAAGGATACATCCTGTAACAGGATGGAATCGTTGAGAATGTAATTAAGATTTTTGACGAGCAGCAATGAAGAAGTCATTTAGATATCCTCAGACCAACACTTTAAATGGCTTGCAATGGCTGGATACCAGATGATTGAATCGGGATTGACACAAGAGACCCCAACTCAAATTTTGTACTTCTGACCTTGCAGTTATCATCAAATTAACCAAATCCATTGTGATCCGGGAGAATCCTCCCAAACCTCTAACTTATTACCGTCCCGTAAGGGGTTGAATATTTCCTTGGAGATGGGGATGGAGCTATTGGTAATTCATTCAACTGCTGGCCCATCCCGGAACACCCCGTCCGGAAGACAAACTTTGATGGCAGGTCTCCTGACTCGTGCGTTTTATTCCCTTGTACCTTCCCAACCTTGGTCAGTGGTTTCCACAAGGGTACTTTTCACTTACAGTTGCGGGGACAGTTACGGCCTCGGCACCTAATGGTTACACCTCACCGTATTCCCTATTAATCCCAGTCTTATGACTTTTCGGGAACCATTGGGAATAATTATTAGGATAAATCAGGATTTTGTAAAGTGGAATTTGAAAATATTTTGGATACTGAGCCCTGGAATGCTCAATCAGTGTTTTCTGTCGTGATGTTTTTGATTTCATCAAGGGATACCGTATCCTTATCATTATCCAGAATATCGTCAACATCATCCTCAACGCCATCTTCGACGTCATTATCTTCCTTCATGGTGGCATCGCTACTGTCAAGTTCAAGATCAATACCTTCCTGATCCCTTTCTTCAGGGATAACATCGTCCTTGAAAAAAACCTCTAGCTGATAGCCACAATTCGGGCACTCGACAGGGTATCGCTGCATGTCATAAAACTTTGTACCACAGCTATCACACCGATGTTTTGAACCCCAAACTTCTTTTGGCATTGAATTCCCCTTAATATTGATTTGGTAGGTTGTTGAAATAGTATTACCAGTCAGAAATACTAGGCATGTATTGCACCATCACCACAAGCAAGTGCAGCCTCCTTCACAGCCTCAGAATATGTGGGGTGGCCATGACATGTCAAGGCAATATCTTCAGCCGAGACTCCAAACTCCAGGCCGAGGCATACCTCCTGAATCAAATCTGAGGCCGAAGGGCCAATGATATGGCAACCCAGAATTTTATCTGTTTCCCGGTCAGCGAGCATTTTAACAAAGCCACTTGCCTGGAAAATCGACTTGGCCCGGGCATTGCCCTGAAATGGAAACTTGCCAATCTTGTAATCCACACCCTCTTCCTTCAACTGTTCCTCGGTCTTCCCGACTGTGGCTACCTCCGGTTGGGTATAAATGACAGATGGTATGACATCATGATTGACATAACCCTTGTTACCTGCAATTTCTTCAGCAACCGCCACACCCTCATCCTCGGCCTTATGAGCCAGCATGGGGCCTGGGGTTACATCCCCAATGGCATATATTCCCTTGATATTGGTCTGAAAAATTGAATCTACTTCAATCTGTCCTTGCCCGGTCAGTCCTATACCGAGTTTCTCCAGGCCCAAACCATCCGTATAGGGCCTTCTACCCGTAGAGAGAAGGATAATATCGGCCTTTATGGTCTCTACCTTGCCGGTTTTTCTGATCTTGAATTCAACAGAATTGGCCTTGCCCTTCTTGGCAACAGAGGTAACTTCCACTCCCAATTTGAAATCCATCCCCTGCCTTTTCAATATTCTCTGAAGGGTCTTGGATACTTCTGCATCCATGCCGGGTGTAATTCCATTCAGATACTCCAGAACCGTGACCTTTGTTCCCAGTCTTGCATAAACCGAGCCCAGTTCAAGACCAATGACCCCTGCACCAATAATGACCAACTCCGCCGGAATGGATGACAATTCCAATGCTCCCGTGGAGGTGACCACTGTTTTTTCATCAACTTTCACACCTTTCAGGGAACTTGGTTCCGAACCTGTTGCAATTACTATATTCCTGGTTTCAAAGGTTTGATCTCCAACCTGTACCTTGCCCGGCTCAACGATTTGCCCCTTACCCTTGATCCAGTCAACCTTGTTTTTTTTGAACAGGAATTCTATGCCACCAGTGTTGGCGTCGATTGTTGATTGTTTGTAGGCCAGCATCTTGTCCCAATCTATTGAAGGGGAATCGGTCACAATACCAACCTTCGGAAAGTTATGAATTGCTTCATGATATTGGTGGGATGCATGAAGGAGTGCCTTGGATGGTATACAACCCACATTGAGACATGTTCCACCGAGAGTTTCCCTACTTTCGACACAGGCCACAGAAAGGCCTAGTTGACCAGCTCGGATGGCACAAACATATCCGCCCGGACCACCCCCAATCACAATTAAATCGTAAACAGCCACTGTGCTTCCTTTTCTAATTTCTTAACGTGTTCAAAGCTCAATGGAATCTGACCATAATCCAGGTAATAAATTCCCTCAAAACGGATGATTTAGATATCAAGCAACAACCGCCTTGGATCTTCAAGAGCCTCCTTGACCCTGACCAGAAATGTGACAGCCCCCTTGCCATCTACGATTCGATGGTCATAGGAAAGGGCAAGATACATCATCGGCCGGATTTCAATTTTCCCATCAACAACAACAGGTCTGTCCTGAATCTTGTGCATCCCCAGAATACCTGATTGAGGAGGATTCAATATGGGTGAAGACATCAGGGACCCGTATATTCCCCCATTGGAAATAGAAAATGTTCCTCCTTGCATGTCATCCATAGTCAACTTGCCATCCCTGGCCTTCTTGCCATAATCGGCAATGGCCAGTTCAATATCGCCAAAACTCATACTCTGAGTATTCTTGATTACAGGTACGACCAATCCTGTTGGAGTTCCCACTGCAATTCCCATATTTACATACTTGCGGAATACAATATCGGTACCATCAATTTCACCATTGACTTCCGGCACTTCCAGGAGTGCATTTGAACAGGCCTTTACAAAGAAGGACATGAAACCCAGTTTGATGCCGAATTTTTGACTGAAATCTTCCTTGTACTGCTGGCGAAGCCGCATGATTTCAGACATGTCAACCTCATTATAGGTCGTTAAGATAGCCGCCGTATTCTGGGCTGCTTTCAATCTGCTGGCAATGGTCTGCCTCAAACGCGACATCGGAATGCGCTCCTCCAGTTCGCCGACCGGTACAGCAGGTTGCTGGCTTTTCATGGCAGAAATATCCGTCAGGTTAATGACATCCTGTTTCATGACACGCCCGTCTTTACCAGTTCCTGTCACTGCGTTTCTATCGATCCCTTTTTCAGCCATTATCCTTTTGGCAGATGGTGCATCTTCAGGTGCTTTTTCCCTTTGGGGTTGAACCTCGGGTTGGGGTTCGGGATCCTTGACGGTGGTTTCCTTGGGAGCAGCAGGTTTGGAAGTGCCTTGGGGAATACCTTCGCTCAACGTGGCCAAAAGGGCATCAACAGAAACATCCTCTCCCTTGTCAGCTACAATTTCAGATAAGATACCACCTTTTGGCGCACGAACTTCTATGGCGACTTTTTCAGTATCAAGGTCACAAACAACCTCATCCTGCTCCACGACATCACCTGTTGACTTGTACCAATTCCCAACAGTGGCTTCAGTAATACTTTCGCCCAATGTTGGTACCCTAATTTCAATGGACATAATTCCAATCCCTATTCCAAGGCTTTATCAATTAATTCTTGCTGTTCCTTGCGGTGTTGCTCCAGCAATCCGGTGGCAGGTGAGGCCGAGGCCTGTCTGCCAACAAATTCCACCCTTTTTGTTTTTGCTTTGATTCGGTTCAGTACCCACTCCAGATTGGGTTCGATAAATGACCAGCTTCCTTGGTTTTTGGGTTCTTCCTGACACCATACCATTTCCGCCTTCTTGAACCTCCCCAACTCAGTAATCAAACTTCTTGCCGGGAACGGATAAAGCTGTTCTATCCTGAGAAGATAGACATCATCGATTCCCCTCTTGTCCCTTTCATTCAGCAGATCATAATATACTTTTCCAGTACTTAGAACTACCTTTCTAATCTTGCTATCTGCAACCAGTTTGGTATCTGAATTGCCCTTTTGCGCATCATCCCAAAGTACCCTGTGGAAGGTTGTACCCTCATGGAAATCTTCCAGATTGGAAACTGCCATCTTATGCCGAAGAAGGGACTTTGGCGTCATCATGATAAGGGG
>WTGT01000147.1 GCA_011523445.1 Paracoccaceae bacterium | reverse complement strand
GTCATTATCGGGATTAGACAAGCGAAGGAGATTTTTTCCGAAGGAGAAGTGAGCACTGGCAAGAAAAAGGCTCCCATGATCTTTTTGCTGGCCTTGCTGGCCTACACGGCCATTGCCTTAATTAATGCTTCTTTGATTGATTTGACATCTGACAAGATATTTCCGGTAACCATTGCTACGGTTGGTGTCATTGCCCTGGTTATCCTTCTGATCAAAATGATGATTTCACCGGAGGGTGATACACTTTTCGCCGACAGTGAAACAGGCAAGGAGGGTTTGGAGGCACCTTATGGGCTCTGGGGTACTCTTGGTTGGTTGGGATTGCTGCTCCTTTTGACCTCTCTACTTGGGTTTATACTTGCCCTTGGAATATTTCTCCTGCTGTATTTCCGTATCAGGGCCGGATTGAATTGGTTGCAAGTCTACTTTTTTACATCTTTGGGTTTGGTATTTATGTGTTTCTTTGCCTATGTCCTGAACAGGGACTTTCCTCCTGGATTACTTCAGGAATTTTTTAGGTTGCCTTGGCCACTGACATGAAACAAAACAGTATACCATTTATGTTCTTTCGAGGAGGAACTTCTCGTGGTCCCTATTTCAGGAGCGATGACTTGCCTCAGGACAGGGACAAGCTCTCGGAAGTATTGATTGCCGTTATCGGCGCCGGAAACATAAGAAATATTGATGGCCTTGGAGGTGGAAGTTCGGTAACGACCAAAGTTGCCATATTAAGCAAATCCACTGAGCCAGATGCTGATGTTGAATATCTGTTTGCCCAAGTTGGTGTTGACAAGAAACTGGTAGATTTTGGTCCGACCTGCGGAAACATTCTGGTAGGTGTTGGACCTGCTGCCCTGGAAATGGGTTTGGTTCCGACAACCGGTGACAAAACGAAGGTGAGGATAAGGGCTACAAATACCAATGCTTTGGTGGAATCAGTCATAGAAACACCTGGAGGCGTAGTAAATTATGAAGGTAATGTTGCCATTGATGGTGTACCAGGGAAGTCTTCACCGGTCGCTTTGAATTTCCTGAATATCGTTGGTTCCAAAACTGGTAAAATGTTTCCAACGGGTAATAAGATTGATATCATTCAGGGAATTCCGGTAACCTGCATTGATGTAGCCATGCCGATGATGATTGCTCGAGCCGAGGATTTTGGCATATCGGGTTATGAATCAGCCCAGGAACTGGACGAGAACAAGGAATTATTTTCTAGGATGGAGGCAATTAGGATTGAAGCAGGCCAAATGATGGGAATGGGTGATGTTCGAGCACAGGTAACTCCCAAGATCGGGTTGGTATCAAAAGCTAGGAATAATGGTCATTTTTCATCAAGGTATTTCATGCCCTGGAATGCCCATCCTTCCATGGCCATTACTGGTTCACAATGTTTGGCAGCATGCTATTTAGCCCCGGGAACAGTTTCCGATGACCTAAGAAAAAATACTGAGGGTTCCTCACTTGAGATGGTAATTGAACATCCTCTAGGGGAAATGAAAATCATGGTGACATATGATTACAAGGATGGAGAGCTGGATTTTCACTCGGCGGGTGTGGTAAGAACCGCACGATTGATTGCTGAAGGAAATGTATTTATTCCCCGAACAATTTCTGTAAATTGAATCTTAGTTCAATTTAATCATTTACATAAGTGGAAAGCATGATTCACTCCAATCTGGCTGATTCAATCGGGAATACCCCCCTGATAAGATTGAATCAAGTGTCCAAGGAAACCGGATGTACAATTTTGGGAAAGGCCGAGTTTCTAAATCCTGGACAGTCGGTCAAGGACCGGGCTGCGTTGGCTATAATTCGTGATGCCGAGCAAAGCGGACAACTGAAGAAGGGTGGAACAATAGTTGAGGGTACAGCAGGAAATACCGGCATTGGTCTTTCCCTTGTTGGTGCTTCACTAGGCTACAAGTGTGTCATTGTCATACCTGAAACACAGACCCAGGAAAAAAAGGACATGTTGATACTCGCTGGGGCCGAGCTCGTAGAAGTCCCCGCTGTACCGTACCGAGATCCAAACAATTATGTCAAATATTCTCAAAGACTTGCAATCGCGCTGGACAAAACGGAGGAAAATGGTGCCATTTGGGCCAACCAGTTTGATAATATTGCCAACAAGAAAGGACATTATTTGACTACTGCACCAGAAATCTGGAATCAGACAGGGGGAAAGATCGACGGATTTATCTGTGCCGTTGGAACAGGTGGAACCTTGGCAGGCGTTGCTGATGGGCTGAGAGAACAAAATCCTGATGTGAAGATAGGTTTGGCTGACCCGTTGGGAGCAGCCTTGTATCATTATTATGCACACGGAGAGCTCAAGGCTGAAGGAACTTCAATTACCGAAGGTATAGGGCAGGGGAGAATCACGGCTAATCTGGAAGGCCTCAAGATAGATTATCCCTATCAAATCGGTGATGATGAAGCTCTCAGGATAGTATTTGATCTATTGGCTAATGAAGGGCTTTGTCTTGGTGGAAGTTCGGGAATAAATGTTGCTGGAGCTGTAAGAATGGCACGTGACATGGGACCTGGTCATACTATTGTTACGGTTCTATGTGATTATGGATCAAGATATCAATCAAAAATGTTCAACAAGGATTTTTTACTTTCTAAGGATTTGCCAGTACCGAACTGGATGATAGGTCAGGCAAAAAAGATACCGGCTGTTTACGAGTAGAATGATGGAGACTAACTTGCTCAGGTCAAGGTTTCATACGTTAACTTGGTTGATTGCAATATTTTGGATAAGTTGGACCCAGATACTTTCTGCCCAGGAGGAAATCTCCTTTGACATTGAAGCCTGGCTCAATTTTTCATCAAGGGCAGAACGGGTCGTTACCAACCAGGCAGCTTCTGATGAAGCATTTCTAAACCTGCAATCACAACTGGTTGCCTGGAAAAACACTGCCCAATCACAATTCCAACCTACCCAGGCAGAAATTGAACGTATTACTGGCAGACTTGAAGCTCTTGCCGGGTCAAACCTGGTAGAAGAAGAACAATCTAAGCTGAACCGTTTAGTGAATGAGCTGAATGACAATCTATCTGATGCCGAAATGCGCCAGGGTTTAATCACGGATGTTGAGCAGGTAACAAATACCTTGATCGACGAGATCAACAATATTCTCGCGACTAGAAGCAAAGACAGATTATATTCGATAGGTCCTTCTCCCCTCAATCCTGTTCATTGGCAAGAAACCGTTTTATTTTTTGGAAGTTTTTTTAGTAACGTGTTTGTAGACCTGTTCCAATCCTTGGAGAGCCAGGCTCAACGAACCCAAGCATGGCAAAATATTGGAGTAACCCTGTTATTTCTTGCTTCAAGCATTTTCATCATGTTTTTTGGCAGGCAAGTCGTAAATAAAGCCATCTTACCCTGCTAGATCAAAATGCCCCCCGAACGAAGCCTTTCATCGAAAGTTTCATATCAGTATTCAATACATTGATATTACCCCTGTCGAGTCTTTACCTGCTTTATTGGGCAATTATTTCTACGGGCTTCATATACTCCCAAAGCCTGATACTGCTTGATGCACTGCTTTCACTTGGTGTTGTTGTCCTGGGTGTAAACTGGTTAGCCAGGGAGGTATACCATTTGATTGTATCCAAATCGGCTGAACAGCAACCCCAAGTTTGGCAAAGGCAAATCTTCAACATGTCCCTCATAATCGGATGGATACTGGGATTGGATGTCTTTTTCGATGAATTTGCAAATCTTCCGGGAAATTCGCCCGAAGTAGACGTGATACTCAGTTATATTGTAATCCTGTTTGGAGGTATATTCTTGTTTCGGGTTGCAAGAATCCTGTTAGCAAACATTCCTAACCTTTCCACTGAAGGTACAAGCGGTTCCCCACTTGTGTTCCTGGTATCCCTATTGGCAAGGGTTTCAATTATTGTTTCGGTACTTGCCATAGGTTTTGGTACTGCTGGCTTTACAGTGGGAGCAAATACCATATTGATGGCAACTTTGGCGACCTTGCTGGTTGTTGCCGGCTATTGGCTTACCTTGAATGTTTTTATCAAGTTCTATTTTGCTCTCTGTCACATTACAGGTAGTGAAATTCTGCAAAGCTGGAGTGGACCATTCATTATTTTCATAGGTTTGATTGATACCTTAGCCTTTGCCGTTTTACTTTTGTTTTCATGGGGCTACAGCTACGAGGAAATTGCCTTGTTCTGGAACAGCGCCATTCAGGGGGTAGAAGTAGGTGGGCAACTGATTTCGCTTGAAGTGGTTTGGGTCTTCCTATTGGTTATAGTGGTTGGGTACTTGTTAACTCGTATCGGCAGGGTTATCCTGAACCAGTATGTCTTTCCATACACCAAAATGGATCAGGGACTTAAGTCATCTACCCTTAAAATAGTCAGTTACCTTGGTTTGGGAATTACTTTTGTAGTTGCAATTTCCCTTGCTGGAATTGATTTAACCAATCTTGCCATAGTCATTGGAGCTTTATCAGTTGGTATAGGTTTTGGATTGCAAGATGTGGTCTCCAATTTCATATCAGGTCTTATCCTCCTGTTCGAGAGACCTGTCAAGGAGGGAGACTGGATCGAGGTTGGTTCGACATCAGGAACAGTACGCAAGATTTCGGTTCGGTCCACGACGATTGAAACCTTTGATAGGGCTGAAGTCGTTGTGCCCAACAAGGACCTAATGGCCCAAGCCGTTAAGAACTGGACACTGGGTACGAGGATCGGACGTATCATTATTCCGGTGGGTGTGGCCTACGGTTCGGATGTGGGGCAGGTTCAGGAAATACTCTTGCAGATTGCAAAGGAACACCCGGCAGTAGCCGATGATCCAGCTCCTAGCGTAGCTTTCATGCGTTTTGGTGCCGATGCCCTGGAATTTGATATTCGGGCAATTCTCACGGATGTAAATTTCATGATCAGTGCTAGGTCCGAAATCAACTTCAACATCGCCAGGAGGTTTGAAGAAGAGGGTATAGAAATACCTTTCTCCCAAAGGGATATTTGGTTAAGAAACGATCAAATAAATATCAAGACAGTGTCATAGAACCATCTCCTAAGTCCCTAATCTAGAAACTTACCATATATTTGATTTTTGTATATTTTTGGAGTTCAGAGATGAGTTTGGCTCGAGTGAAAATTGGAACTAACGGCCGCTTGATTGTACCAGCCAAATTGAGAAGAGAGATAGGTTTATCAGATGGAATAACCGTTGTTATTGAGACTATTGAAGGAGAGCTTCGGATAAGAAAAATGGAAGATGTTATACGCAATGCTCAAGAACGACTAAAAAAATATTTTGGAGAAACATCCCTCTCGGAAAAATTGATTTCCGAACGACGAGAAGAAGCAAAAGACGAGTGAATTTAAGTCAACTTGCAACCGGAAAGGAAAATAATTCTGGATAATAACTCGCCCCTACCCGGGGAAGGAGAAGAAACCAGGAGGACCTGAGGTGTTGTCGCCAGACCAAGTACATGATAGGATCTCAACCATCGCAAAATAGATAAAAAAAGCAGGTAGACGAATATGAGTGCGAGGGATTAGGGCTTTTGGTACCTTCGTGATGATACGTCCAAATTAGCACCATCAATCAGAATGACCAGATCACTCCAACCTTCAATCCGTAAATTGTGTCATCAGACAAAAGTCCATGGGCAAAAATGTCCCCACTGACCACAAGATGATTACCCTTGTAATACTCACTTCCCAAATCAACCAACAACCTGTTTTCTTTGGCTACATTGCTTATCTTCGTACCAGACCATATTGCATGACTGTCTTGATCAAAAACATGTTCTAACCCAATACCCCCGCGGAGTTCAAGAAAGCTCTCGTCCCTGATCAGTTCCCTGGTTCGAACAACCTTCAATCCCAAACCAATCTTTGACTGCCTATCCTTGCCCGAAATCAAATTGTCCAATTGAGTATATCCAAGCGCATCAACCGATGCGCCTGCTTGGTGGTACCAGCCAAGACCCGTCAGTTGTGTTCCATTATTCAACACAAAAACCTTGCCAGTTTCAATACCAAGAGAATAAGCTTCCCCATTCGGACTTGTCGTATTTGTGGTTGCTTCTTCCCCTTCGACAGGAGACGGGGACATATCTGCATCATAACGGGACCAGGAGAATTGGGCTTGCAAGTAAATGTCATTGTCTCTTTCCAGATGCACTCCACCATACAAGCCGGGCCCCTTGACCTTCAGTTGACCTTGTCCCCTTGCCGATGTTACTTTCGCTTTCCCATTTACCAAACGCCCACCGATCCAACCGGTCATTTGGTCAGATAATGGTCTCGCGATATGTGCCTGAAATGTATTCTGATCATAGCTATAGCTCATGCCAGTATCGGATCTTCTCGGCAAGTATTGACCCCTGCCACCACAAACACTAGCCGAAGATTGCCTATTGGACGTAAAACCACAGGAAACCATATGAATCCTTCGTATCGCTCCGGGCAAAGCTTCAAAAAGACTCGCATTGAAAGCATAACGGCTAAGCCATGCTTCTTCCTGCGAGAAGTCAAATGAATTGGTATCATGGGAAAACTCAGGATTGAGTTTTACTTCATGGAAACCGGAAGGTGCCCAGACATCCTGAAATTCCTCCCTTTCCAATAATACAACACGATTGACCAAAAGTGTCGTGTCGGGTTTGCTAACGTCAAAACGCCCTCCAAAGTGTTCCCATGGCTTGCCATTTGTCGATAACAGATTGACATGGAGAATACCATCAGCACGAATCGCAACCCCATCACCAGAACCAACAAATCCATTGGGGCCAATGGTCACTTCTCCCTCACCCAAAATATTGAGACCAGCCTTGCCTCCCATTACCCTACCGAAAATTCGAACGGTATTGGTGGAACCTCTAGCATAAATCCCATAGGCTTCATTGCCCGTGGCCATTATGCTTGTACCTTCTCCGGTCACAATGTAGACATCGCCAGTACCTTGATTAATACCGAAAATCCCGTGGGCATTCTCCCCTGTGGTGGTAATGCGTCCACCGGTAAAATCTATGTCGACATCACCTGAATCGGCATCTCGATACCATCCTACAATCCCGTAGGCATTTTTCCCTGTTGTGGTAATACTTCCCCCGGTAAAATCTATGTTGATATCACCAGTACCTGGTCTTGGATCCTGTTCACCGGTTATCCCGTAGGCATCTTCCCCTATCGTAGAAATACTTCCACCCGAAAAAATTATATTGATATCTCCTGTACCTCGATGCCTACTGTAAATCCCACGGCCATTATCCCCCTTTGTGGTAATGCTTCCCCCTGAAAAATTTATATTGTTGTTTCCAATACCTGAACGATTGCTGTTGATTCCGATGGCTTCTTCCCCCATCGTAGAAATACTTCCACTAGTAAAATCTATGTAGACTTCACCATTATTAGTCAATCCGACATGAATCCCGTGGGCATTTTCCCCTTTTGTGGTAATGCTTCCCCCGGTAAAATCTATGTCTATATTACCAGTACCTGTGATTCGTTGATCTCCTAGAATCCCGTGGGCATAATACCCCTCAGTGATAAGAGTCCCGCCGGAAAATTTTATATTGATATCACCATCACCTTCGTGATAACCGTGAATCCCATAGGCTTGTTCTCCTGTTGTGGTAATGCTTTCACCGGAAAAAACTATATTGATATGACCCCTATCTAGATGAATGCCCCAAATACCATGGGCAAAATCTTCGGTCGTTTCTATAGTAATTCCTGATTCTTCAATATTTATATTTTCATCAGATTCTCCACTGTTTGACTTTATCACTTCACATATCATGTCACTTGGAAGAGGGTCGGGGCAGTCTGGGGTTTGGGCCAACACGGTCACCGACAACAACACATTCCACGCAAACAGAAAGAAAATAAATGGCCAAAGGCCAATAAAAAAGGAAGTTTCTATCAGGGAGGGGTGTTTGGGTTGCCAAGCCTTTAACCAAGCGCTTGCGCAATTTTTATGGGGGGGGGGTAGAAG
>WTGT01000329.1 GCA_011523445.1 Paracoccaceae bacterium | reverse complement strand
CCATAACATCCCCTCTAAGGTAAAGCCTTAAGTTACAAACTGATATTGCTACGTTAATTATTAACCGATTTCATCATTGCTTACAACATTACTTATGGAATTCGTTGTAAGAAGAAGTCGAAACAAATCGGCCAAATCAAAATGAAATTCTTCCGAATGGAAAAGTGTTTTTTCGCACGCCACTCCAATGTTTTGCCTCTCCATCAGGTGTTTTACAAAATAGTAGCTTCCGCGGTTGATTTTGACAGGATAAGGGTCGAAGTCAGGTCGAACGATCAAAACAAACTCCTCACCTACCTTGGGGTTGGGTCCGTCTCTTGTATTTGCATCCCAAATACTGGCTACAGGATGTTCGGAATAAAACAACCTGACGGCCGGGCTAAATACCAGGCGGGTCTTGAGTTGTTCTTCCGGCACAAGGTTTTCAAAAAACTTGGGCTCGATTGGTTCTGGATCACCGGAATGATAAGATTCCCTTAATTCATTCTCCAGTTTGGCAACATCTGACAGGTAGGCAAGTTGTTGCACCGGGGGAAAAGTTTTGAGAAACTCGGGCATTTCCCTGCCATAAAACATCATCAGGGGTGAACTTGGTGGATACTCCCGAACATAAACTCCTGCCATGGCTTTGAAGAATTCATCCCCAACCAGTTTTCGAATGACCGGAAAGGAAACTTCCAAACCTTCAATCAAACTGGCAACGACATTGTTGCGGTAAACCAAAAACCTGCGGTCGATTTTGTCATGGGGTATTGTCAACCTGGGAGGAACGGGTTTGTCAGGCTTAAGGAGAGCTTCTATAAATTCCCCGTTGAAAGGTTTCATGCTGCTTTCGATGATAACTCGGTTAAGATACAGTTTGCCTTGGTAGCTTCCGAAGAGAGTTTTTCCCAATCGGGAATATCATTATCCCACTCGATCAAAGTTGGAAGCGGACCTGTTTTGGAAATCAGGTATTCATACAAGGCCCAGACAGGATCAATCACTTCCGAGGCATGATTATCAATCAGTAGATCAGGTCCACCTTCCATTTGCTCCAATTCATGTCCGCCAAGATGAATTTCTTTGACAAGGTTCAAGGGATAATCATCCAAATACCCATAGGGATCGAAGTTTCTGTTTTCAGATGACACATAAACATTGTTTACGTCAAGAAGCAGGAAACAGCCGGTTCTTTTGGCAATCTCCTTAATAAATTCAATTTCACTATAGGTGCTTTCTTCAAATTCAAGATAATTTGAGGGGTTCTCCAAAAGCATCGGCCTTTGTAGGGTCTCCTGAACCTGATCAATATGCTCTGACACGCATTCGAGGGTGGTGTCATTGTAAGGAAGAGGAAGAAGATCATTGAAATAGCTGCCCTCATGAGTTGACCATGCCAAATGTTCCGAGAATACAGCAGGTTCAAGCCATGAAACAAGGTTTTGAAGTCGCTTGAGATGAACAATATCCAATGGGTCTTCACCACCAATGGATAAACCTACTCCGTGACACGAAATAGGAAAGTTTTCCCGTAATTTCTTGAGTTGGGCAATCGGTCTTCCACCACCACCCATATAATTTTCTGCATGGATTTCAAACCAGGATACATCGCCTGGATGTTCAATAATTTGCTGAAAGTGCTGGCTCTTGAAGCCTACCCCGGGTTTGGAGGGAAGAGTACAGGATTCAAGGTCAAGATAATTTACCATGGCTAGACACTTGAATCCTGTAATTCATAATTGGCTTAGGAAGGAAGATCTCGTTCCAATGGTTCAAGTGAACCCATACGATCACCGGGAAGTTCCATGGTTGTACAAGTACCTGCAGGTACCAGTGTCCAGGCATTACCCTGATAATCTACAGTAGAGGATCCGGCACAAGTCGTACCGGGACCAGCGGCACAGTCATTTTCACCCGCAAGCGAAATACCGTAACACTTTTCCTTTTCTTCGGCAACACCGGGAACTGCATAGGCCACAAAAGCTGCAGCTACTGCACTGGCTACTGCAACTGATTTTGCATTAATTTTCATAAGTTACTCCTTAGTAAAAAATTTGTTGGCTTGAATTATATATCTTAGTTTTCGAATACAATAAATTTATTACCAATAAATCTTCAAAAATCTTTGATTATGCACCTTCGAGAATTATAAATTCTCGTTCGGCTGATTTATGGGCTATCGCCAAGGCACGTTTATAGGTAGCGGAATTATAGCAGTTGTTGGCACTTTCCAGACTGGGAAACTCCACAATTACATTTCTTTGGCGATTCGAACCCTCCTTGGAAAGAAATTTACCACCCCGGGCCAGAAACCTGCCTCCAAATTCCTCTACAGCTTCCGTTGCTATCTTGGCATATTCGCCATAACCTTCGGAATCCTTTACATCAACCCTTGCAATCCAATACCCTTTCATACTAACCTCCTATTACTTTTTCAATTTCAGGCAATAACTTTTCCAGATTATCAGTCCTCGATCCCCCACCTCTGGCAAAATCATTTCTTCCACCGCCTCCTTTGCCCCCAAGCAGGGGAACTATGTTTCTTACTATATCCACGGCGGAATATTTTCCCTCGAGATTTTTGGTGACACCAACCGCAACAGAGCTTTTGTTATCGAAAACAGCCAATAAGACGACTATGCCCTGCCCTATTTGTTTCTTTTCCTCATCTATTAAAATAGGCAAATCCTTGGGGGAAATAGAATGGAAGATTCTAATCAGAAAATTGTTTTCTCCAATTTTTCCCGAGAGTTGATCGGGACTACCAGATTTCTCTTGCGAGGAATTACCATTATTTGATACGACTTGCCGGCTGGTAAGCAATTCGCGTTTTAAACGTTCATTTTCCTTCTTGAGGTTGTTTCGCTCGCTTTGAAGTTGCAAAACACGATGAACTGCATGTTCTGGTTGGACCTTCAGTGCCAAAGCAATTTCAGCCATGATCATGTCATGATTTGCCAAATACTTGCGGGCCTTTTCCCCAGTAATGGCCTCAATTCGTCGTACTCCAGCAGAAATGGAGGATTCACCGGTCGTAATAAAAAGCCCTATTTCACCAGTTAATCCCACATGGGTACCGCCACAAAGTTCGATTGAAAAGGTGGATTGGTCCCTGCCCTTGCCGGAATTGGGAGAATGTCCCATGGAAACCACCCTGACCTCATCATCATATTTTTCACCAAACAAAGCCTGTGATCCCAATTCAAGGGCTTCATCCAAACTCATAAGCGAAGTATTTACAGGTACATTCTGCCAAATGTAATGATTAACGATTTCTTCTATTCTGGTGATATCCTCCAACTGTAGTGGATGATTATGGGAAAAATCAAAGCGTACCCTGTTTTCATCGTTAAGCGAGCCTTTCTGAACAACATGATTACCCAAAACCTCCCGTAAGGCTTCATTCAAAAGGTGGGTTGCAGAATGATTGCACTTTACCTCCTTGCGAATTCGGGTATCAATTTCCAACTTGGCCGAAGTTTCAGGTTCGATTTCACCTTCTGTTATTTCGGCATAATGAAAAATCATACCAAGGTGATTTCTGGTGTCATAAACTTTTGCCGTACCCGTTTCGGTTCTGATGATCCCCTTGTCACCAACTTGCCCTCCAGACTCTGCGTAGAAGGGAGTTTGATTGGTAATGATTTGTACCTTGCTACCTTTACCAGTCTTTGATAAGAGCTCTGTACCGTCAGTGATGGCCAGAATTTGTCCTTCGGCCTGTTCCATTTCATAGCCTAGAAACTCAGAAGGCCCACATTTATCAAGAATTTCATACCAGATTTTGTTGTCAGCGATTTCCCCTGAACCGACCCAACTCAACCTTGCTTGTTCCTTTTGCTTGGCCATTTCTGCTTCAAATCCGGCTTCATCGACCTTTAGACCCTTTTCCCGCAGGGCATCCTGGGTCAGATCAAGTGGAAAACCGTAGGTGTCGTAAAGTTTGAATGCTGTTTGACCTGGGAACAACTTGCCTGTATCAAGTTTTGTCAATTCAGATGAAAGTAATTTCAACCCCCTATCCAATGTTTTTCGGAACCGTTCTTCTTCTCCCTTTATCGTTTCGGCAATCATTGCCTCGGATTGTCTTAGCTCCGGAAAGGCAGCCCCCATCTCATTAACAAGATGTGGGACCAGCAAATTGATCAATGTTTCTTGGTATCCAAGCAAATGAACATGACGAATGGCTCTTCTGAGAATTCTTCTCAGTACATATCCCCTGCCCTCGTTTGATGGCAGGACTCCTTCGGCAATGAGGAAGGAAACTGCCCTCAGGTGATCGGCAATGACCCTATGATGGACATTTCCATCACCATCGGGATCGGTTGAAGTGATGTCGGCCGAGGCTTCAATAAGTTTTCTGAACAGGTCAGTTTCATAATTGTCCGTTTTCCCCTGCAGAACTGATCCTATCCTTTCCAACCCCATTCCCGTATCAATACAGGGTTTGGGAAGTGGAGTAAGTTTACCTTCATCATCTCTTTCGAATTGCATGAAGACCAGATTCCATATTTCCACGAATCTGTCGCCATCTTCATCCGGAGAACCTGGAGGGCCACCGGGAACCCCTTCCCCATAATCATAGAATATTTCCGAACAAGGTCCACAGGGACCAGTATTGCCCATAGCCCAAAAGTTGTCGGATGTGGCTATCCGAATAATTTTATCGTCAGTGAATCCAGCAATCTTTTTCCAATAGGATACAGCCTCCTCATCATCATGGTATACAGTACATAGAAGCCTGTCCCTGTCCAAACCCAATTCTCTGACAATGAGATCCCATGAATAATATATGGCCTGCTCCTTGAAATATTGGCCAAATGAAAAATTGCCCAGCATTTCGAAAAAGGTATGATGCCGAGCCGTATAGCCAACATTATCAAGATCATTGTGTTTACCACCTGCCCGAACACATTTTTGACTGGTAACAGCCTTGGTATAGTCCCTTTTTTCCAATCCGGTAAAAATATTCTTGAATTGAACCATGCCCGAATTCGTAAACATTAAGGTGGCATCGTTTCTGGGGACCAGAGGAGAACTGGCAACCACCTCATGTCCGGTGTCTTCGAAATAGGAAAGAAATTTTGTTCGAATGTCGTTTAAACTAGTCATTTTTTTTTGAATAATCCCGAGTTCAAAGTCAGGTCAGGAAATAAATGTTATCTGCATTGGTACGGCGTATCCGAACCAAGTGCCTCAACTTTATTCAGGTTTGATTTTTAATCCACAAATCTCTCTGATTTGATTTTCTATCTCATCGGATATCTCGGGATACTCCTTCAGGAAATTTACGGCATTGACCCTACCCTGTGCCATTCTTTCGTCCTTGTAGGAAAACCAGGACCCTGACTTCTCGATAATATCATGCTTGACCCCAAGATCAATTATTTCACCACCTTTGGATATACCTTCGCCATAGAGAATATCAAATTCAACTTGTTTGAATGGCGGGGCCAATTTGTTCTTCACAACCTTTACACGGGTTGAGCTTCCAACAACCTCATCTCTGACCTTGATGGCACCGATACGCCTGATATCAAGCCGTACCGAAGAATAAAATTTAAGTGCATTACCACCAGTTGTTGTTTCGGGCGAGCCAAACATTACACCAATTTTCATTCTGATCTGGTTGATGAAAATAACCATGCAATTCGAGCGATTGATTGAACCGGTCAGCTTTCTCATAGCCTGACTCATCAGTCGGGCCTGGACTCCTACCTGTGAATCGCCCATTTCCCCTTCCAATTCGGATTTGGGCGTCAAGGCAGCTACGGAGTCAACAACTACAACTGATACTGCACCCGAACGGATCAGGGTATCGGTGATTTCCAGTGCCTGTTCACCTGTATCAGGTTGTGAAATCAGCAATTCATCAATATCAACTCCCAATTTTCTGGCATAGACAGGATCAAGGGCATGTTCCGCATCGACGAACGCTGCAATTCCACCCTTTTTCTGCTCTTCCGCAATGACCTGCAAGGTAAGTGTGGTCTTACCCGAAGCTTCAGGGCCATAAACTTCAATAATTCTACCTTTTGGCAAACCACCTATTCCTAGGGCTATATCAAGTCCGAGAGAACCTGTTGACGTTGCCTCAATCTCTTGTGTCGTGTTATCCTGGCCGAGTTTCATAATCGAACCCTTGCCGAAATTCCTTTCTATTTGGCTTATGGCAGCATCAAGTGCTTTGTTTTTTTCCATTGATATATCCCTTTAAATTACTGGTTGGAAAGAGGTTGAACCCATTGACTAACCTTCTAGCTGGTAGCCACTTCCTGAAGATACGACATTGCAGATTCTAGGTCCCCGAATATGTCCTCCGGAAAATAATATTTTATCGGTAGCCAGCATATCCAGACAGGCCAATCTTGTTTTTGCCGCTTTTTCCCTATCTACATCCAATGCAAAGGAAACTTCTGGAATTTGCAGTAGAATGTCCTGGATCACAAGCAGATCAGATGTGTAAAGGAATTGCTCTCCTTCCGACTCTATCCGTATCCCACAATGGCCAGGGGTATGGCCTGTCAAATCATGAAATGAAACACCTGATGAAATATCAGAAGTAGTACCAACAGTACTGATTCGGTCACCATAGATTCTTACAAAATCCATGGCCAAGGGTCGCCATGAAATCAATGATTCGTCGGCAGAGTCGAAATTGCTGTCATTGGTCCAGAAATTATATTCCTCCTCTGTCAAAATTACTTCAGCATTCTCAAATACAGGATTACCCTCATTGTCCCATGATCCACAAATATGGTCTGGGTGGAGATGGGAAATAACAAATTTGTTTATTTGTTCGGGTTTTATACCTGTTTCCTCAAATGCTTCAGGCAAATGCCCGGCGGCTGGACCAAAAACCTCACTTCCGACACCTGCATCCACCAGGATATTTTCTTTTCCGGTTTCAATTAAACATACATTGAACCTAGTTGGAAGTACGGATTGTTCTGGATTTCCCAGAAGGCTCCTGATTTCCTCTTCCTCTGTTTCCGGGAAGAGGTCAAAACCAAATTCCGTACCACCATCGTTCATTATGGTGATTTTGTAATCTCCAATTTTCCTCGATGTTATTCTGGACATGTTTTTCCTACCGTAACATTAAAAATTTAATTGATAATCTAATTGGTTTTATGATGATTAAGTTAATACTTATTCCAGCCAATACTAATGGCTAATGTGTAATATTTTCATAGATAATTCTGGATAAACCTTTTTTTCGGCTTATCCCCTGTATCCCAAGGCAACAATATACTTTTCGGAACTGTCCTTTCTGCTGGCATCCGGCTTGACAGTCTTGACGGTGGAAAAATTGGCTTTAAGTTCCTTTTGCAATTCAGATCCGGCACCGCCCTCTAGTACCTTGGATACGAATACACCTCCTTGAGTAAGACATTCCCTGGCAATTCCAAATGCCTCTTCACAAAGTGAAATAATCCTCAGATGGTCGGTCTGTTTATGTCCTGTTGATGGCGCAGCCATATCCGACAGAACCACATCAACTCTTTTTTGGGGCAATTCAAGTTTGTCCAGATTAAATGAAAAAATATCGGTCTTGATGAAAACAACTCCCGGGATAGCATCCATGTCATTGATATCCAGGGCTATTACAGTCCCGACATCATTGTTTTTGTTGAGGTTTTCCGAATTGGTCCTTTGGGCAGCGACTTGTGACCAGCCACCGGGTGCCGATCCCAGATCCAAAATTACCTTGCCTGGCTGGAGAAAACTGAATTTATCATCAAGTTGAATTAACTTGTAGGCTGCCCGGGATTTGAAGCCCTCTTCCCTGGCAAGTTTTACAAAAGGGTCGTTCAGCTGTCTTTCCAACCATCTGGTGGAACTCAACTTTCTCCCCTTTGCGGTTTTGACTTTTATATGCAGATCTCTTTTTCCACGCATTATTTTTTTACTTTTGTTAACTTGGCTTATTGAAATTCTAGTAAGAACAACTTTGATAGGGAAATTGTTTCAAATAATTTCTGTGTTGAAATTGATAGGATATAATTTTATCGGGGGAATTTATGCCTGATGTCGTGATAGTTTACTGGAGGGACATACCTGCAC